>NZ_WHJF01000027.1:0-76275 GCF_011682185.1 Massilia genomosp. 1 | reverse complement strand
ACAAGCCGCCGCCGGCGAAATCGGCGCGAACGCTATGAGCGGGAATGGATGCAAAACGGAGCTGCTCTGGGGTAGAATTCATGTCGGGCAAGGTGTGTTCGTGCTGATAGGGTAGGTTTTTAGATAATTCCCATTCTATCAATCACTTACGGCATTCTTGCCCTTTTTTGTGCAAAATTCAGGCTAGAATCGCGCCATGAACGATTTTCAGCTTGCCGATGTCGAACCGGACGAGGCCGCGCTCAAGCGCTGTTTTGCGCCGGTGGTCGATGCGCACACCCGCATTCTTGTGCTCGGCAGCCTGCCGGGCGAGCGCTCGCTCGCGCAGCAGCAATATTATGGCAACCGCCAGAACCGCTTCTGGGCGCTGATGTCCGAGGTCACGGGTGTCGACCTGGTGGCGCTGGACTACGCGGCGCGCCTGGCGGCGCTGCTGGCGCACGGCGTCGGCCTGTGGGATGTGGTGGCGCAGGCCCGCCGCGAGGGTAGTCTCGACAGCCAGATTCGCGGCCATGTGGGCAACGACCTGGCGGGGCTGGTGCAGAGCCTGCCGCAGCTCAGGACGATTGCTTTCAATGGCGGCACGGCGGCGCGGCTGGGAATGAAGGCGCTCGGCGAGCTGGCGCCGCGCTATCGCATCGTTAACCTGCCGTCGAGCAGCCCGGCGTACACGGCGCCGTATGCCGATAAATTGCTGGTGTGGCGTACCTTGGGCGATGATGTGCGTCCCCAGGCGAGCAGCCCGACATAGTCCATGCGCATGCCGGAGCAAGCAAGGTAACCGCTTATGCGATTTGCATTAGACATAGAATAATATTTATCTTGACGCAAGTTTGGCATGCGACTAGGATTTCCTTGCCGCTTTAAGCGGTACACCGTTGGATTGAATTTCGCTATTTTTAGAAAGATACGAAAATGAAAAATCAAAATGGAATGAAAACGTTCGCGTTCAAGCTGGCCGAGAAAAAAACCAAAGAAGCAAAACCGGCGCCGCAGTGGCAAGCGCGCGAAGGCGTCTCCACCGCCGGTTGCTCCGGTCCCGATGCCCGCGGCGACCGCCGTCCGGGCCGCGACAACGGCATCTATTGCTGACCGCTTCGCTGGATAACAAGCCTTGCTCATCGCAGGGCTTTTTTTATCCCTGCTGCTGTCCTCCACGTCACTTTTTGAAAGACCGGTCCATGGAAAAGCAAGACAATACCAAGCTGTTTGCCTTCAAATTGGCAGAAAAGAAAGCCAAGGAGGCCAAGCCAGCCGCGCAATGGACACTGCGCGACGGCGTCGCCAGCGCCGGCTGCTCCGGCGAAGACCAGCGTGAAGATGGGTACTGGGGCCGCGATCTCGGCGTGTGGTGCTGAGCGCCTGACACCAGGCAAGCCCTGCTCTTTCGGGCAGGGCGTTTTCCGTTGACCTCTTCAAAACGGCATATGGCGAAAAAGGTTCTGATTGTCAGTAACAGCGCCGACCTGCACGTCGACCTGCTCATCCCCATCCTGCAAGCGAAAGGATGCGCGGCCTTCCGCATCGACCTGGACGCTTTCCCGCGCGATTACCAGAGCGCGCAATGGTTTGCCGCAGGCAGCCTGCGCCAGTGGATCCGCCACCTGCCGTCGGGCGCGTCGCTCGACCTGGCCGAGGTGGGCGCGATCTGGAGCCGCAAGCCGGCCGAATTCAGTTTTCTCAGTCCCGACCTCGGGGTCCAGGAACGCATCTATGCCAGGGCCGAAACCGAGCAGGCGCTGTTCGGCATGCTCTACACGCTCGACTGCTTCTGGATGAGCCATCCGCTGGCCCTGCGCGGGGCCATGTGGAAGGGCGAGCAATTGCAACGCGCCGCGCGCATGGGTTTTCGTATTCCAGCCTCGCTGACGACCAATTCGCCCGCCGAGGTACAAGCCTTTCGCGCCAGTTTTGATGGCCCGATGATCTTCAAGGCCCTCTCCAGCCCCAATCTCGGGGGCGAGGACCTGGCCGACGATGAGCGCGTGGCGCAGGGCATCGGCACCACCTTGGTCGACGATGCCATGTTCGATCAACTGGACTCGGTCGGCGAACTGGCCTGCCATTTTCAGCAGTACATTCCCAAACGGTACGAACTGCGCGTGACGATCATCGGCGAGCGCGTGTTCGCTGCCAAGATCCATTCGCAGGACGACCAACGCACCGCCATCGATTCGCGCGACATGTCGGCCGCTATCCTGTACGAGGCGACCGTCTTGCCGGACGCGCTGCGCGAGCGCTGCTTGGCGTTCGTGCGCAGCTACGGACTGGCTTACGGCGCGCTGGACCTGATCGTCACGCCCGATGACGAGATCGTTTTCCTGGAGAATAATCCGGTCGGCCAGTTTCTCTACATCGAGCAGTTGATTCCCGCATTGGCCATGCTCGACGCGCTGGCCGACCGACTTGTTGAGGAGTGCGCATGACCCAGTCACACCGTTTCCCCGTGCGCGAGCAGATCAAGGAGATCGAAGCGCTGCGCAACAGCCGCGTGCTGGTGTTCGCCGCCTCCAACCTGGACATGGAGATCCTGCCGGCGCTATATGAACAGTGCCGCGCAATCGGCCCGGTGGCGCGCCTGGACGTGCTGCTGCAATGCCGCGGCGGCATCGTCAACGCGGCGCGCCGCATCGCGCTGCTGCTGCGCCAGTTCAGCGAGCACCTGGCGTTCATCGTGCCGTATCACTGCGAATCCTCGGCCACCATCCTGGCGCTGGCGGCCGATGAAATCATCGCCGGCGACCTGGCCATGTTCTCGCCGATCGATCCGCACCTGCATGGCGGCGCCGACGACGACAGCGCCGCCTCATCGTTCTCGTGCCAGGACATCAAGATGTTCGGCGCCATGAGCGAGGAGTGGTTCGGCCTCAGCTCCGACGAAGCGCGCCTGCAGTCGCTGAGTCTTCTGTGCAACAGCATCTTTCCGCCGACCCTCACCGCGTTTTACCGCACTACCCAGGAAGTGATGCGGATCGGCGAAGAACTGCTGCGCTTTCACATGCCCGACAAACCCGAGGCCACGCGCCAGGACGTGGTCAAGAAACTGATGTTCGGCTATTACTCGCATAACTACGCGCTCACCCGCGAGGAGCTGGCAAAACTGGGCTTGAACATCCGGCGCGAAGCGCAGGTCGAGGAATGCGCCTGGCGCATGTCGCGCCTGCTGCAAACGATCGTCGGCGGCGGCCTGCGCGAATCGGCCGAGGCGCCGTGGAACGATGTGCTGCTGGCCACGCGCGACGACGGCATGCTGCGCGAACATCGCAGCGGCGGCTTCCTGCCGCGCTGGAGCAAGCTGGCCGTATGAGCGCCGCAGCCTACCTCGCGGAGATCATCCGCTTCTTGACCGCCTTGTTGCTCGTGTGCGCCGCCATCGGCAAATTGCGCACGCTGTCCGCATTTACGCATAACCTGGTCGAGTCGTTCGGCCTGAAGCGGCAGGCGGCGGCGCTGCTGGCGCCCGCCGTCATCGTGGCCGAGGCGCTGCTGGCGGGCCTGATCCTGGCCGGCGGCGGCGTCGGCCGCATCGGCATGGCGGCCGCCCTCGTGCTGTTCGTCGTGCTGACGGCGCTGGTCGGCTACCGCTACGTGGTCGAAGGCAGCGTCAAATGCAGCTGCTTCGGCGAGAGCGAACGGCCGGTATCGGGCTACGACTTGCTGCGCAATGGCTTGCTCATCGCCGCCATCGGCGCCTGCCTTGCATTGCCCGGCGCGGCCGCTTTCGGCAAAAAGGAAAGCGTGCTGGCCGCCGCGCTGGCGACGATTGCCACGATCGGCGCCATCGGCTTCCACGATCTTGCCCATGCCTTCAAGCGGAGCGCGTGATGGATAGCGACGTCCTGGCCGTCATCCTGCTGCTGCTGGCGTTGAGCGTGGCGCTGAACCTCAAGCTGTCGTTGCAGCTCTTGAAAGTCGTGAATCATCTCAGTGCGGCCGCAAAGGCGGCATCGATCCTGCCGCTGGGTGAAGCGCTGGACGCCTTTAGCGGCAAACGGCTGGCCGACGGCGCGCCGCTCACGGTGGGCGATGACGGCCAGCCCGCAGTGCTGCTGTTCCTCTCCAGCGCTTGCCCCAAATGCCGCCACAAGCTGCCCGAGATCGCGCGCCTGGCGCCGCTGGCGCGCGAAGCCGGCGTGGCGCTCTGGCTGGTCAGCCTGGAGCCGGCCTGGCGCCTGCGCCGCTTCCTGCAAGCGAGCGCGCTGGCCGGCAGCACCGTGCGCGTGTCCAGCGCCGACTACGGGATGCTCAACCCGCTCATGTCGTCGCCCTCGTACCTGTTCGTCAGTCAGGCCGGCACACTGGACGCGCGCGGCATGATCGGCGACGACGACTGGCGCAGTTTTTGCGAACAGATGGACGAGGCGCCGACGGCGCAAGAGGCAAGCGCGTGAGCCGGGCGTCTCCCCATCTCGACCGCTTGCGCCTGCTGCGCCCCTTCGCCGGCCGCCTGTGTGCGGGCCTGGTGTGCATGGCGGTGACGGTGCTGATCCAGCTGGCCTATCCCAAGGCGCTGTCGTACTTCATCGATAACATCAACGTGAGGAACGACATGGCGTGGTTCAGCTCACTGGCGCTGATCATGCTGGCCGTGCTCGCGCTGCAGGCCGTGGCGGCCACCGCGCGCTATTACATTTTCGAGTCGACCGGCTACATGATCGTCACGCGCATCCGGCGTCAGTTGTACGCGGCGCTGATCGGGCAGCCAATCCGCTTCTACGACAAGCACCACGTCGGCGAACTGAGCAACCGCCTCACGGCCGATGTCGAAATCCTGCACGACACGCTGACCATGGGGATGGCCGTTTCGCTGCGCTGCCTGTGCGTGTTCATCGGCGGCGTGGCGATGCTCTTGATGATTTCGCCGGTCCTCTGCCTGATGCTGGTGATCTTTTTGCCGGCGACGCTGTTCATCGGCAAAATGACGGGCAAGGTGTACCGCAAGCGCGCCAGCCTGATGCAGGACGGCCAGGCCGAATGCGGCAAGGTCGCGCAGGAGCATTTTTCGAATATCCGCCTGGTGCATGCCTTCAGCCAGCAGCGCACCGCGCGCGCGCGCTACGCCGGCGCGACCGAATACGCCTTGTCGCTGTCGGTGTCGAGCAGCGCGCTGTTTGCGCTGTTTCGCGGCGGCTCGTCGTTCCTGGTGTACCTCGCGCTACTCGGTACCTTATGGTTCGGCGCGCGCCTGATCGGACAGGGCGCGCTGTCGGTGGGCGACCTGACCGCCTTTATCCTGTACGCCAGCATGGTAACCGAAGCGGCCGGCGCCATCGGCGAATTCTGGAACGCGTGGATGCGCACCATCGGTGCCACCGAATGGATCTTCAACGTCATCAACACCGAACGCGCGCCGCAAGCCGCGCCGGGTGACGAGGTGCGCTTGCAGGGCAAGCTGGCATTCGAGAACGTGGTGTTTGCGTATCCCGAACGGCCGGATACGCCGGCCTTGAACGGCATCGACTTTTCCATCGCCGCCGGCGAAACGATTGCGCTGGTCGGCGCATCCGGCGCCGGCAAGTCGACCATCGCCAGCCTGATCCTGGGTTTCTACCAGCCCGACAGCGGCAGCATTTTGTTCGACGGCGTCAATGCCAGCGCCATGACGCTGGCGGGCATGCGCAGCAAGCTGGCGATCGTGGAGCAGGAGCCATCGCTGTTCTCGGGCAGCATCTTCGAGAACATCGCGTTCGCGGTGGCCGAACGGGAAGTGACGCTGGACGAAGTGAAGGCGGCGGCCAGGCTGGCCTATGCCCACGATTTCATCAGCGCCTTCCCGGACGGCTACGACACCGTGGTCGGCGAGCGTGGGGCGCAACTGTCCGGCGGGCAGAAACAGCGCATCGCGATTGCGCGCGCCCTGTTGCGCGATCCGCGCATCCTGATTCTCGACGAAGCGACCAGCGCGCTCGATTCGGCCAGCGAACTGCAGGTGCAGCGCGCCCTCGACACCTTGATGCAGGGGCGCACCACGATCATCATCGCGCACCGCTTTTCCACCATCGTCAAGGCCGACCGCATTTTGGTGCTGGAGCAGGGCAGGCTGGCGCAGCAGGGCACGCACGCGCAACTGGTGGCGCAGCAGGATGGCGCGTACTTCCACCTGATGCGCCATCAGCTGGCCCGGGCCGGCACGCAATCGGCAGCTGCTTAAACTCCCGCTGGCGGCAGCGTTTTGCTGAACTGCGATACGCCATTGAGGTCGAACAGCTCGACCTTCATCGCTTTCGACTGCGGGTCGATATTGACTTCGCCGAAGAACTGGTAGCCGGCGAACGGCGACGAATTCTGGATCGGCGGCGCCTTGGCAAACACCTCGGTCGGTCCGAACGTCATATCGAGCTTGCCCGGACCGAAGGCGCCGGCATTCATCGGGCCGGCCACGAATTCCCAGAACGGCGCAAAATCGGTGAAGTGCGCCCTGGCCGGGTCGTAGTAATGGGCTGCGCAGTAATGCACGTCGGTCGTGATCCAGACCACGTTCGGCACCGCCTTGATGCCCTTGAGCAGGCGCGCCATTTCCAGCTCGCGTCCCGAGGCCGGCCCGCTCACGCCATTGGCCACCGCTTCCCACAGCGCCACCCCTTTGGCGTCCTTGCCGTCGGCCACTTCCAGCCCGATCGGCATGTCCGACGAGATGACCTTCCAGGTCGCTTTCGAGGCGCCCAGTTCGGCGATCAACCAGTCCACCTGGGCCGAGCCGAGGATGGCCGACCTGGCGTTTTCTTCGCTCTGCAGGTTGCTGCTGTTGGGACCACGGTAGCTGCGCATGTCGATCACGAACACGTCGAGCAGCGGGCCGTAGCCGATGCTGCGGTAGATGCGCTGGGGCTCTGCCTGTTTGTAAAAGCGCATCGGCGCGTATTCCAGGAAGGCGCGCCGGCCACGCTCGGCCAGGGTGGCGACGTTCTTTTCCTTGTAGCGCGCGTCGGCCGTCAGGTCCTTGGCGCCGCTGTAGTTGTTGGTCACTTCATGGTCGTCCCACTGCCAGATCTGCGGCACTTGCGCGGCGAATGTGCGAAAGTTCAGGTCGAGCGTGTTGTACGAATGGCGACCACGGAATTCCTTGAGCGTTTCGGCGACCTTGCTGACCTCTTCGGTCACGATGCTTTTCCAGATCTGGCCATTTTCGGCCTTCGCTTCGGCCGCGATCGGGCCGTCGGCGTAGACCGTGTCGCCGTTATGGATGAAGAAATCCGGATCGCGCTTGCGCATCGATTCGTACATGCGCACGCCGCCGAAATCGGTGTTGATGCCCCAGCCCTGGCCGGCCTGGTCGCCGCTCCAGTGGAAGCGGATGGCGCGCTTGCCGTCCGCCTGCGGCATGGTGCGGAACTGGCCCGCGACGGGCTCGCTCTCGATACGGCCATTGGCCGGGTCGATGTACTTCACGCGCACGAACACGGTCTGGCCGGCAGGCAGGCCCGACAAGTCCACGCGCGAGGTGAAGTCGGTCGCTTCGGTGGCGGTCGGGCCAACAATGCGGCTGGCGTTGGTGAAGCGCTCGCTGGTGTCGTATTCCACGATCATTTGCGCGGTGCGGTCGCTGCGGCTCCAGATCACGGCGCGTTCGCCGGTCACGTCGCCGAACTGGATCCCCGAGGGCAGCTTGGGCCGTTCGGCGTCGCTGGTGACGATGGCCGGGGCAGGCGAATCCGAACCGCCGCAGGCCGACAGCAGCAGCGACCCATTGAGGGCCGTGCCGCCGGCGATGATGCCGCCGCGCGTGAGGAAACCGCGGCGTGAAAGTGTTGAGGTCATGAAGGCTCCAGTGAAGAATGGCTGGAAGTCTAGAGCCTGTTTATGACCTATTGATGAATTGCTAACGGGAAATCATGTGGCGCCGGCCCGGGCGCGCAGCCCGCCGGCGCGGCGCGCCGGGCCGGCGTAGTCGGTGCGGGCGAAGGCGAAGCAGGCGTCGGCCACCACGGTGGTGTCGAACCCCAGGTTGCCGGCGCTGCGCGCGCTGCCTTCGACTGAATTGTTGGTGCTCACGCCGGCCATGACGAGGCGCGTGATGCCGCGCACGCGCAGCCAGCGTTCGAGGCCCGAATGGATGAACGCGTCGGGCACGTTTTTCTCGACCACGTGTTCCAGCGCCAGCGGCAACAGCGCATCCTGGAATTCGGCGCCCGGCTGGCCGGGCCAGAACAAGCTGCCCGGCGTGCGCGACATGTGGCGCACGTGGACCACCGGCGCATCGACGGCGCGCCACGCCGCCAGCAGGTCGGCGATGCGCGCCCCAGCCTGCGGGTTGTTACGCTCTCCCGCGGCCGGATTGGCCATGGCTTTTTGCATGTCGATGATGATCAAGGCTGGCAGGTCGGTGCGCATGCGGGCTCGTTGAAGAATGGACGAGCGTCGATTATGGTGGCGCCTTAATAAGCGCGCTGGCGCTGGCCGATCTGCGAGCGCAGGAAGGCCAGCTTGGCCGAATAGCGCTCGCTGGCCGCGTGCGTGGTGCTGTTGTCGAGCGCCAGCGCCAGTTCGTCGCGCGCGGCGTTCGCTTCGCCCAGGCGCCAGTGCGTCATCGCGAGCCAGAAGTGGAATTCGTGGTTGAAGGGCGCGCGCCGCACTTCCTTGTTGAGCAGCTCGCGCGCCTCGGCGTAGCGCAGCTCTTCCAGCGCCTTCATCGCCAGGTGGAAGTAGTGGTAGGGCGGGGTCGGCTCCAGGGTGGCCAGGCGCGCCGCCAGCGCCTTCGACTCCGCTTCCTTGCCCAGTTTCGACAACACCGGCACCAGGTTGTGCATGGCGATCGTGCTTTCGGGCTCCAGGGTCAGGGTGGCCTTGAAGGCGCGTTCGGCCAGCGCATTGTCGCCGTGGCGCTGGTAGATCACGCCCAGGGTGTTGTAGGGCGTGGAGTAGGTCGGCAGGTGCAGCACCGCCGCGCGCGCCCACCAGTAGGCCTGGTCGAGATGGTTCTCGGCCAGCGCTTCGGCCGCGCGGTTATTCATGAACATCGCTTCGATCATGCGCTCTTCGATCACGTGCGTGTTGTAGCGCGCGCTGTCTTCGGGCGGCAGGAAGTCGATCGTGATCATGCGCTCTTCGCCGCCCAGGGTGCGCGCCTGCACCGTGCGCCGCTTGCCCATCGAGAGGTTGACGTGGGTGCTGGCGAAATACAGGCCGCCGCTGCGGGTCCAGGTTTCGTCGATCATCACGTCCTGGTACTGCACTTCCAGCCCCAGGTGCTTGGCGAAAGCGGCCGTCATGACCACCAGCGACAGGCAGTTGCCCATGCGCGCATCGAACGTTTCGGCGGCGTTGCGGGTGACGCTGGCGTCGTATTCGAGTTTCAGCTCGCCCTTGGTGTAGAGCGCCTCGACCAGGCCGCGCTCGGGCCCGAGCCGGCGCAGCACGCCGTGGAACTCGGGGCTGTCGAGATAGGCGCGCATGGCGGGACTGAGCACGAACAGCTGGTCCGGGCCGACCGCCGCCGGCGCCGGCGTGAAGGTGGCGTCGCTCAAGACCGCCGGCAGCGGGGGCGGCACGCGCACGCTGGCGCAGCCGCTGCCCAGCAGGGACAAGGTAAGGATGGCCAAGCTGGCAAGGTGTCGCATCGATGCCTCCTCAAGTCTGACTTTCAGTATCGTCGTCGAAACGCGGAAAGTCTAGTTCTCGTGCTCGCCGTGGAAGGAGTCGTGCAGCTCGTCGAGCAGGTCGGTGATGTCGTCGTCGGACAGGCCGAGGTAAGCGCTGGCGCGGGCGCCGCCCTTGTCCCATTCGAGCGAGCCGCCGTGGCCCTGGTACTGCTGGATGGCGCTTTCGGCCAGCAGCGACAGCGCCACCAGGGCGCGCACGGCGTCGTCGGTGGCCTCGTCTTCGAGCACGCTGTAATCCTGGTGGTGCAGGATGGCCCAGGCCACTTCGCTCGACAGGCCCCAGTTGCGCGCCAGCAGGCAGCCGATGGCGGCGTGGTTGGTGCTGTGGCGTTCATCTTCGAGCGCGGTGAACGGGCGCAGCGGGTCGTTGGCCGCTTCGGCGAAGGTGGCGGCGTAGGCGGGAAAGCGCTGCATCAGCAGCGGCACGCCGGTGTCGCAGAACAGGCCGAAGGTGTGCGCCACGTCGGCTTCGCCGATGCGCAAGCGGCGCGACAGGTACACCATGGCCTGGGCGCGCCGGGTCGACAGGTCCCAGAAACTGGCCAGCGAGGCGTGGTCGGTGCCGATGCTGCGGCGTGCCAGCAGGCCCGTCATCAGGGCCGCGACCTGGTTGATCCCCAGGAAAAGAATCGCCTGCTCGATCGACTTGGCCTTGCGCTTGCCGCCGTAAAAGGAGGAATTGGCCAGTTTCAGCAGCGCCCCGGACATGCCGACATCGCTGGCGATAATGCGTCCGATGGTGGCCGGCGACGGATCTTCCGACATCAGTTCGCGCTGCAGGTCGGCCAGCAGGCTCGGACGTGGCGGTATCCGGATCGACTTGATCAGGGCATCGACCGGGTCGTCGGCAGTGGTGGCTAGGGCTGAATTGCTCATATGATATCGAAGATTAATTTCCGCGTGGAATCTCTTGCAATGCGTCACTATAAACCAGTCTGCCTCGCAGCGGCTCATCTTGTCTCAATCAAAAAAGAATCTTTCTTCAGTGTTGGCCCGCCGTCACACATCGCCTGGCCACACTGGCAGGCTTGCCTCAAAACCACCCCCAACCCCTGGTGTCAGGTCTGACATTCGGACACGAGCTCGTCACTGGTAATGCTGAGCTCGTGTCCGAATGTCAGACCTGACACCAGGGGGCTGACACCAGGGGGCTGACACCAGGGGGCTGACACCAGGGGGCTGACACCAGGGGGCTGACACCAGGGGGCTGACACCAGGGGGCTGGTAATGCTGAGCTCGTGTCCGAATGTCAGACCTGACACCGGGGGGGACACCGGGGGGGGGGGCAGACACCCGGGGGGCAGTAAAACCAAGCCGCACTGTCCGGCAAACGGACAGCGGGGGAGTTTAGGTAGAATTGTTTCCTATGAAAATGCAGACAACACCGCAGTTGGCGGGTATCGATTTTGGCGCGCCGTCGCCCGAGGTGGCGCGCCGGCTGGTCGGCGTGAAACTGCTGGTCGATGGCGTGGGCGGGCGCATCGTCGAAACCGAAGCCTATGACCGCGACGATCCGGCTTCGCACAGCTTTTCCGGTCCCAGCGAACGCAACCTGGCCATGTTCGGCCCGCCCGGGCACGCCTATGTGTACCGCTCCTACGGCATCCACTGGTGCCTGAACTTCGTCTGCCGCGAGGAGGGCCACGGCGCCGGGGTGCTGATCCGCGCCATCGAGCCACTCGAGGGCATCGCGCTGATGCGCGAGCGGCGCGGCGTGGACGATCTGCGCCTGCTGTGCTCCGGCCCCGGCAAGCTGTGCCAGGCGCTGGGCGTGACCCGCTTCCACAATGCGCTGGCGCTGGACGCGCCGCCGTTCGCGCTGCTCGCCCCCGCCACGCCGGCCGTGCTGGTGGCCGGCCCGCGCATCGGCATTTCCAAGGCCATGGACCTGCCCTGGCGCTTCGGCCTGGCCGGGTCGCGCTTCGTGAGCCGGCCTTTCCGCTAACAGTTTGCGCCAGCGCTTTACACGGTGCGCCATCCGGCCGCCGCGCGCGCCGCCGGCGACCGCCCGCGCGCACCCACCGCCCGCATCCGGCTGGCCGCCGCGCGCCGCTCGGCCGGTTCGCGGTAAGCGGCGTCCGGGTCGCCGTGCAGCCCGGCGTGGGCGGGCCCCCCCGTGTCGTCGTCTCCATCGGTATCGATCTGGAACACCGATACCGCCTGCGACAGCTTGACCGTCTGCTGGTGCAGGCTTTCGGCCGCCGCCGCGGCCTGCTCGACCAGCGCCGCGTTCTGCTGGGTCATGGCATCCATCTGGCCGACCGCCATATTCACTTCGGCGATGCCGTCGGCCTGCTCGGAACTGGCCAGGCTGATGCGCTCGATGATCTCGTTGACTTGCCTGACCGAGGCCACGATCTCGCCCATGCTGCCGCCCGCTTCGTTGACCGAGGCGCTGCCGCCGTTGACGATGGCCACCGAGGCGGCGATCAGGGCCTTGATTTCCTTGGCCGCCGCCGCCGAGCGCTGCGCCAGGGTGCGTACTTCGGACGCCACGACCGCGAAACCGCGCCCCTGTTCGCCGGCGCGCGCCGCTTCCACCGCCGCGTTCAAGGCCAATATATTGGTCTGGAACGAGATGGCGTCGATCACGCCGATGATGTCGACCATCTTGGCCGAGCTGGCCTTGATCTGGGCCATGCTCGTCACCGCCCGCTCCACCGCTTTGCCGCCGCTGGCGGCCAGGGTGGCGGCGCTGGCCGCCAGCTCGTTGGCGCGGCGCGCGTTGCTGGCGTTTTCTTTCACCGCCAGGGTCAGGGTTTCCATCGCGCTGGCGGTTTGTTCGAGCGAGCCAGCCTGCATTTCGGTGCGGTTCGACAGGTCCATGTTGCCGGTGGCGATTTCGTGCGAGGCGCTGTCGATCGAGCGCACCGAGCACAGGACCGCGCGCAAGGTCTGGTTCAGGGTGCCGATGGTCTGGTCCAGCGCGCGCGAGGTGTCGGCGATTTCGTCGCGGCCGCGGTTGGGCGCGCCGACCGTCAGGCGCCCGTCCGAGAGCGCGCCCACCACCGCGGCAATGGCGCGGATGTCGGTCAGCATGGCGCGCCGCACCAGCATCGTGGCCAGCAGCGACAGGCCGATCGAGAGCAGCACCAGCGCGCCCATCGCCCCCACCAGCGCGCGAAATTCTGCGCGCGCGTCGGCATAGGCGCGCTCGCCCAGCTGCTTTTCCACATTGGCCAACTGGTCCAGGGCCGCGCTCAGGGCGACGAATTGCTTTTCCGCCTTTTGCATCGAGTTGGTGGCGATCGACTGGTCCATCTGCGCCATTTCGATGGTTTCGAGCACGCTTTTGCGGTAGGCGCCCAGCGCCGCCGTGGAAGCGTCGAGCAGTTTCTTCTCGGACGGGTGCGCCATGCTCCCCAACGCGCCCAGCTGGGCGGCGATGGCGCCGTGCTTCTTGCCGATATCGTCCGCGAGCGCATCCACGCGTGACTGGGCGAAGCTGCCGTTGATCCAGGCCAGCAATTGATAGATGTTGGCGTGCGCA
Organism: Massilia genomosp. 1; assembly: GCF_011682185.1. Taxonomy (NCBI): domain Bacteria; kingdom Pseudomonadati; phylum Pseudomonadota; class Betaproteobacteria; order Burkholderiales; family Oxalobacteraceae; genus Massilia; species Massilia genomosp. 1. The sequence goes on along the minus strand of NZ_WHJF01000027.1, from coordinate 63,186 downwards.
TGCTTGGTGTCGCCGGCCACGTCGGCCGCCGCTTTCTGGCGCGTGGCGTGTACCTGCACCATTTTTTCCAGTGAATCGTTCTGGCGCACCATGCCGTACCAGGCGCCGGCGGCCACCAGCATCAGCAAGATCAGTACCAGCCCGGGGGCCAGCAACAGCTTGGGCCCAATACGCAGTTTGTTCAGCATGCCTTACTCCCGACAGAACGTTCAGCGAACGGCAAGCGCCGCCCGCATTCCAGGCGCTTCAGTTTTTATAGATACCCGCTTCCAGGATCACGTCGTCGACGCGCTGGATGTAGGCGGTTTTCGGCTCGATCTTGCCGTTGGTGGGGTTTTGGTACTGGTAGTCGATCCAGCCCTTGCCCTTGGACTGGCTCAGGTTGAGGATGTCGCGGCGGTATTTCTTGCCGCTGGCGTCGGGCACGTCGATCAGGTCCTTGCCGACGATCGAGGGGTTGATCGGGTGCGCCAGCACGATCCCGGTTTGCAGGTCGCGCATGTGCAGATACAGTTCGCCCTGGAAGAAGTCCTTGTCCTTGGCGTTGATTTTTTTCACCAATTCATCCTTGCCCTTCACCATGATCAGCGCCGCGCCGCGCTCGACCATGGCGATGGCGTCTTTCTCGGTGGGGCCGTTGGCGCAGGCCTGGCCGGCAGTGAAGGCGAGGCACACGGCGGCGGCACTCATCAGCAGTTTCATATAAGTCCTTTCGGGAACGCGGGGCTATAGTTGCTTGGGTACATTGCGTAATTTATGCCGTCCCTCATGGCGTCGATTGCGCGATGTCAAAGTCGGGGTAAAGGATGCGTACAAGCCACACTCGGGCGCGCCACCGCCGCACAGACGCTCTCTCATCTTGATCTACGACAATTTAATTCCAAAATGCAAGCCTATGATGGCTTCCTGCCTGCCATTCCTTTTGGGAAAGCGCTGATGGCATTCCCTTCCGACTTTCTCCTGGAGCTCCACCGTGACCGATTCCCCGCTACCCACCTTCAAGCCCTACACGCGCCAGTCGATCGCCCAGGCGCGCCAGTGGCAATTCATGTCGCCCGAGCTGCAGGAGGCGGTGCAAGTGGTGGCGCGCGTGCTGCCGTTTCGCACCAATGACTACGTGATGGACCAGTTGATCGACTGGAGCAATATTCCGGACGATCCGATCTACCGCCTTGTGTTTCCGCATCGCGACATGCTGCAGCCCCAGGAGTACGCCCGGCTGCGCGAGCTGGTGCTGTTCAAGAAGGATGAGGCGGCCATCAACCAGCTGGTACACGCGATCCGCATGCGCATGAACCCGCATCCGGCCGGCCAGATGACCCATAACGTGCCGCGCGTCAACGACGCTCCCTTGCGCGGCCTCCAGCACAAGTACAAGGAAACGGTGTTGTTTTTCCCCAGCGCGGGCCAGACCTGCCACGCCTACTGCACCTTTTGCTTCCGCTGGCCGCAGTTCGTCGGCATGGACGACATGAAGTTCGATGCGCGCGAAACGACCGAACTGGTGGCCTACCTGGCAAGCCAGCCGCAGGTCACCGACGTGCTCATCACCGGGGGCGACCCGATGATCATGAATACCCGTTCGCTGGCCGTGTTCCTCGAATCGCTGCTGGTGCCCGAGCTGGCGCATATCCAGAACATCCGCATCGGCACCAAGGCGGTGGCCTACTGGCCGCAGCGTTTCGTCAGCGACCGCGATGCCGACGACCTGATGCGCCTGTTCGAAAAGGTGGTCGCCGCCGGCAAGAACCTGGCCATCATGGGCCACTACAGCCACGCGGTCGAACTGCGCAACGAGACGGCGCAAAAGGCGGTCAAGCGCATTGTGTCGACCGGCGCCACCCTGCGCATGCAAGGTCCGCTGATCCGCTACATCAACGACGACCCCGCCAGCTGGGCCGAGCTGTGGACCACCGGCGTGCGCCTGGGCGCGATTCCGTACTATATGTTCGTCGAGCGCGATACCGGGCCGAGCGAGTATTTTTCGCTGCCGCTGGCGCGCGCCCACGATATCTTCCAGGCGGCGTTCCAGATGGTGTCGGGGCTCTCGCGCACGGTGCGCGGGCCGTCCATGAGCGCCTTCCCCGGCAAGATCGTGATCGATGGCGTGGTCACCATCAATGGCGAAAAACTGTTCGCGCTGCAATTTTTGCAGGCGCGCAATCCTGACTGGGTGCGCAAACCCTTCTTCGCCAAATACGATGACAAGGCGACCTGGATGGATCACCTGGTGCCGGCTTTTGGCAAGAGCAAGTTCTTCTTCGAAAGCGAGGACGATCGCGCCGCGCCGGCCCCGGCCGGCAAGGTGATTCCGATCACCTCGGCGCAGCGCACCGACGCCGGTCGTTGCAGCCAGTAAGCGCACGCCAACGCCGCCGCCATGCGGGCGGCCGCGCGGCGTACGGGGCGGGTTGGGCGGCACGGTGTCGGGGATGTTTCCGGCCAGGGCGCGCCACCCGGCCATGCGGGCGGATCGGCGCCACCGCCACCGCCAGTTGCGGCGGCAAGCAAGCAGGGTGTCGCAGGAAGGCGGGCTTGCCGGCCGGCGCGCCGCAGCGCGCGCGTCCGGCGAGCGCTGTCTTGCGATTACTTCTTGTAGATGCCGGCTTGCAGGATGACGTCGTCGACGCGCATCAGATAGGTCGTCTTCGGTTCGATCTTGCCGGAGGCGGGGTTCTTGTAGGTGTAGTCGATCCAGCCCTTGCCTTGCTTGGCCACCATCTCGACCCCCTGGCGCCGGAAGGGCTTGCCGTTGGTGTCGGGCACATCGATCAAGTCCTTGCCCACCAGCGCCGGATTCATCGGGTGCGCCAGGATCACGCCCGTCTTGGCATCGGACATATACAGATAGATCGCGCTTTGCACAAACGAGGGGTCCTTGGCGTTGATGCGCTTGATCATCTCGGCCTTGCCATCCGACTTGACCAGGGCGGCGCCTTTCTCGACCAGGGCGATGGCATCTTTTTCGGCCGGTTCGGCAGCGCAGGCATGACCTGCCGCAATGGCCAGGCCCAGGGTGGCAACGGTGAACAGCATTTTCATGGCGACTTCCTTGTATAAAAATTCGTTGGGTAAATGTTGCTTCGACGCATCTCCAATGTACGCCCGCGCGCGCGACGCAAGTTGCGCTACGTCAAGCACTTGCCAGTCGCCGGGCCGCTGCGGCCGCGCTGCAACACGAGCTAGTTCTACGGTGAATTGATGCCCTGGGGGAATTTTTTTGGACTCAGTTGACGCGCCACAATCTGGTTCTGGCACAGGCTTTTACAATTAATTCCTGCCGGCAATTTTGCAAGCAAGAATCCTTGACGGCGACCCAGCATCCTTTTCACCGTCTACCGGAGTCCGCAATGCGCACTGACATCATCCACAGCACATTCTTGCGCGCCACGGACGCGCACGCGCGCCCGGCCGACAACCCCGTGCCGGACGTGGAGCGTGCTGCCGGCGGCGCCCCGAACACCTCATGGCAAGCGCGTGCCGCCCTGTTTTTCACCGTGTTCCTGCCATTCGCGCTCGGTCAGTACATGCATGCGCTGCTGCGCAACGTGAATGCGGTGCTGGTGCCGGACCTGGTCGCGTCCTTGTCGCTCAATCCCGGCCAGCTGGGCCTGCTCACCAGCACCTTCTTCTTTTCCGTGGTTCTGGCCCAGCTCCCCACCGCCTATGCCCTTGAGCGCCACGGCCCCCACAAGGTGCAACTGGCGATGCTGCTGCTGGCGGCCCTGGGCGCCCTGATGTTTTCTTACGGAACAACCCTGACCCAGCTGGTGTTGGCGCGCGCCGTGATCGGCTTTGGCGTCGGCGGCACCATGATGGTGGCGGTGAAGGCCATCTCGGCCGGGGTGGTGGCCGAACGCCTGCCATCGTCGGTCGGCTTCCTGATCGCTTTCGGCGGCCTGGGCTCGGCCTCCGCCACCTTGCCGCTGCGCCGCGTGCTCGAGCTCACCGACTGGCGCGGCCTGTTCATCGGGCTGGCCGCGCTGACCGCCGCGATCGCCCTGTTCGCCTGGCTGGTCAGGCCGCGCCAGGGCGGCGCCGCGCCGACCAAGGCGCCGAGCGCGCGCGCGCTGCTCGAGGTGTGGCGCAACCGCGCCTTTCGCAAGACCATCATGCTGGTGCTCCTGTCGCACACCATTTATTGGGGCATACAGGGACTGTGGATCGGCCGCTGGCTGTCCGACGTCGCCCGTTTTTCCGAGCGTACCGTGGCCTACCTGTTATATCTGAGCATGGCCGCCGTCATCTTCGGCGCCATCGCGGTAGGGATGATTACCGAATGGGCCAAGCGGCGCGGGATCGCCCCGCTCGACGTGGCCGCGATCGGCGTGGCCGGCTTCGTGCTGGTGCAGTGTACGATTGTGCTCAACCATGCGCCGACCTTCCCGCAACTGGCCGTGTTGTTCACGCTGGTGGGCACCATCACCGGCATCGAATACACGATCGTGCAGCAAAGCCTGCCGCGCGAGCTGGCCGGCCCGGCCTCGTCCTGCCTGAACATGCTGATCTTCATCGGCGCCTTCCTGGTGCAGGCCGGCTTCGGCCAGTTGATCGGCTTGTGGGCGCCGGACGCGCTCGGCCACTATCCGGCCATCGCCTACCGGGTCGGGTTCGGCGTGCTGGTGCTGGTGCAACTGCCGGGCCTGGTGATGTACGCGCTGGGGCGGCGCTCGGCCAGCCGCATGGCGCCGATCCTGGTTGCCGAGGAAGATTTCGCCAAGCCCGCCTGAGCGGCGCATGCGCGAGTACGGGGGCGGGCGCGCTGGCCTAACGGGCGAGCGGGATTGGACGATTCGACTAAAATCGCCGGGACCGCTTCCCGTCCAATCCAAGGAGATGTTCCCATGCGCGACCATCCGTCCGTTCGCCTGCTCGCAGGCTGCATGCTGCTGGGCCTTGCGGCCTGCGGCGAAAAATCCACCTTGCCGGCCAGCGCCGATGTCGGCCCGGCCCCGCTCATTACCGCGCCGAACAAGACTCTCATCCCGACTGTCAATATCGCGCCCGCCAAAAGCTGGCCGGCGGGCGTGACCCCGCGCGCCGCGCGCGGCCTGGCGGTCAAGGCCCTGGCCAGCGGGCTGGACCATCCGCGCTGGCTGTACGTGCTGCCCAATGGCGACGTGCTGGTGGCCGAGACCAATGCCCCGCCCAAGCCCGACGATGGCAAGGGCATCAAGGGCTTCGTGATGAAAAAAGTGATGGCCAAGGCCGGCGCCGGCGTGCCCAGCGCCAACCGCATCACCCTGCTGCGCGACCTTGATGGCGACGGCGTGGCCGACGTGCGCACCGAATTCCTCAAGGGCCTCCATTCGCCGTTCGGCATGGCGCTGGTCGGCGACGTGCTGTACATCGCCAATGCCGACGCCATCGTGAAGTTCCCGTACCGCAGCGGCGAAACGGCGATCAGCGCCGCGCCCGAGACGGTGGCCGCCTTGCCGGGCGGGCCGATCAACCATCACTGGACCAAGAACATCATCGCCAGCAAGGATGGCGGCAAGCTGTACGCGACGGTCGGGTCGAACAGCAATGTGGCCGAAAATGGCATGGAGAACGAGGTCAACCGCGCCGCGATCCTCGAAGTCGACCTGGCCAGCAAGGCCACGCGCCTGTTCGCCTCGGGCCTGCGCAATCCGAACGGCATGGGCTGGCAGCCGCAGAGCGGCGCTTTGTGGACGGTGGTCAATGAACGGGACGAGTTGGGCAGCGATCTGGTGCCCGACTACCTGACCTCGGTGAAGGAGGGCGGCTTTTACGGCTGGCCGTACAGCTATTACGGCAAGCATGTCGACCAGCGGGTCAAGCCGCCCAAGCCGGAGCTGGTGGCCAAGGCGATCGCGCCCGACTACGCGCTCGGCAGCCATGTGGCGCCGCTGGGCATGGTGTTCTACGAGGGGAGCCTGTTCCCGGCGCAGTACGCGGGCGGCGCGTTTATCGGCCAGCACGGCTCGTGGAATCGCGAACCGCTGAGCGGATATAGCGTGGTGTTCGTGCCGTTTGAAAAGGGTGTGCCGAAAGGCAAGCCGGTCGAGATCCTGACCGGGTTTGTGAACCAGGCGGGCGACGCCTACGGGCGCCCGGTTGGGGTGGCGGTCGACAAGGCCGGCGCGCTGCTGGTGGCCGATGATGTGGGTAATGTGATCTGGCGGGTGACGCCGGCGCCCGCAGGCGCGCCAGTCGCGGCGAACTAAGCGCAGCCGTCCAGCATCAGCGCCGGGCACGCCATCGACCCGCTCACCGCCATGCCGGCGCAGGACGTGAGCGAGGCCGACGCGGTCGACATCAGCGCCTGTCTCTGAGCCCCCGGGCCGGCCTGCGCTACAATCGCGGGCGACTTTACGCTGTCCCCATCTAAGGAATACACATGAAACTGGTTCGTTACGGCCGTCCCGGCAAGGAAAAACCCGGCTTGTTCGATGAAGAAGGGCGCCTGCGCGACCTGTCCGGCGTCGTCGCCGATATCGATGCCTCGCTGCTGTCGGACAAGGCGCTGCGCAAGCTGGCCAAGATCGACTACAAAACGCTGCCGCTGGTGCGCGGTACGCCGCGCCTGGGCGTGCCGCTTCGCGGCGTGGGCAAATTCATCGGCATCGGCCTCAATTACGCCGACCATGCCGCCGAAACCGGCGCCACCGCGCCGCTTGAACCGATCGTGTTCATGAAGGCGATCAGCTGCCTGTCCGGCCCGGACGATCCGCTGATGCTGCCGCAGGGTTCCAAAAAAACCGACTGGGAAGTCGAACTCGGCGTGGTGATCGGCACCCGCGCGCAGTACGTGAGCGAAGAAGACGCGCTCAATTACGTGGCCGGCTACTGCGTCGTCAACGATGTGTCGGAGCGCGCGTTCCAGCTCGAACGCGGCCCCCAGTGGGACAAGGGCAAGGGCTGCGACACCTTCGGCCCGGTCGGCCCGTGGCTGGTCACGCGCGATGAAGTGATCGACGTGCAGCGCCTCGACCTGTACCTGGAACTGAACGGCAAGCGCATGCAGACCGGCTGCACCGAGACCATGATTTTCAGCGTGGCGCAGATCGTCAGCTACCTGTCGCGCTTCATGACGCTCGAGCCGGGCGACATCATCGCCACCGGCACCCCGCCGGGCGTGGGCGTGGCGCGCAGTCCGCAGCGTTTCCTGAAAAATGGCGACACCTTGCGCTTGGGCATCGCCGGCCTCGGCGAGCAGCAGCAAGACGTTATTGCCTACACGAAAACCTGATCAGGCGCGTCTTCGCCAGCGCGATGCTTCTTTTATGTCAATACCCAGCTTGCCGCTGCGGTGACTTTTCGTAAGATTGCAATGCGAATATGGGAACACCATGCAGTCCAGCATGCCGAGATTCGGCGTGCGCGGCCTGCATGGACGGCGTGTTCCGGCCATGCCGGTCTTTCTCCTGTCAACCTGGAAGAAAGCGACCATGACCAGCTATCGCACCCCTTTCCTGCTCGCCCTCGCGAGCTCGGCGCTACCACTGTACGCCACTGCCCAGACGATTCCCCACGGTAGTTATCAACTTTCCTGCAGCAACATTTCGGTCAACGGCGACAAGCTCAGGGCCAATTGCAAGAAGCTCAGCGGGGTCCAGCAAACCACCACGCTGGAAAAGATGGATGCCTGCGTGAACGCGATCCGCCAGTACGGCGACATCGGCAACATCGACGGCAACCTGATCTGCCTGCCGGACCTGCCGCGCCCGAACCCGGCGTTTGTGTTTCCCAAGGCCGAGACCCAGCTGAACCAGTGGATTTTCGGCGGCCTGGACAACCAGATCCACCAGCATGGCTGGGGACTGTGGGCCGGGCTGACCCAGCCGGTCGGCAGCGTCGATGGCGCCGTGGTGCGCGCGTTCGAAACCTGGACTTCGCCGGGCAACATCATTTTCCGCAGTGCGCCCGAGCGCAAGGTCGAGGATGGCAAGAGCGGGCCGCTCGCGCGCCCCACGCTCGAGCTGCACCTGCCGCGCCAGTTCCAGCACGGCCACCGGCCGGCGGAGCGCGGCGCGAGCCTGGTAGCGGCCGCGGCGCCCGCCCCCGGCAGGCCGGACACGGCGATCCTGGTGTCGGTGGCCTACAATCCGCCGGCCGCGCAGCACGCGATCAGCAACCGCCTGTTTTATGAGAGTACCCTCAAGCAACTGATGGCGCAAGGCTACACGGAGGTGCCGAATTTTCCCGCGAACGCGATCGTGATCAAACCGGTGTTCAAGATCATTCCCAAGAATGTGGATCGTGGCATCTACGCCTTTCCGGGCTGGCCGGGACCGGGCGCCGCCAAGCCGAACAGCGGGTTCGGCGAAGCGGCCTGGAACAGTTGCGTGTATGTCGACATCAACCGTCCGATCGGCCTCGGTGGCAACAGCAACGATGCGGGATGCGACCGCCGCACGCCGGCCAACACCTTCTATTTGAGCGACTTCATCCATACGCGCATCACGGCCGAGAACGCGCCCTTCCTGTCGGCCCAGCTCAACAAGCCGGTCGCGGCCGGCGACATCGCGATTTTGATCGGCATGCACCTCACCTCGCGCGAAAACAAGATGTGGACCTGGCAAACCTTCTGGTGGGTGGCCGACCCCGACCGTCCGCTCTCGCCCAGTTCGCCTGCCATCGCCAGCGCGCGCCCCCTGGCCTACCTGGACGGCGCGGCGCGCCACTATGCGATGGCGCTGGCCTACTCCACCGTTTCGCCGGCGCAGCCGATCACCAAGGGCAAGAACGTGGGCGCGCCGGTGTACGGCTACAACCCCTACCTGGAAGCCGGTTTCGGGCCGGATGTGTTCGCCGGCATCAGCCGCCCGATCAATGGCACGATCAACGCCAATACCGGAATCGAGTCGAACTGCATGACCTGCCACAACCTGGCGGCCTACGCGCCGGCGCCGAAACCGATCATGCCGTACGCCACCGACTTTTACATGAGCATTACCGATCCGATCTTCGACAATACGCTGCGCTCCGATTTTTCGTGGACCATTGTCGACCTGATCGTCAAGACGCCGGCCAATTAGGCTGCCGGCCGGGCGACTCAGTCGAGCGCCGCCGCCAGCGAATCGGACAGGCGCGAGACGATCTCCGACAGGTCGGCATCGGTGGCGATGAACGGCGGCGCCAGCAAAATATGGTCGCCGCGCACGCCATCGATGGTGCCGCCCATCGGATAGACCATCAAGCCATTGGACATGGCCTTGTTCCCGACCGACGCGTGCAGCTTGCGGGCCGGGTCGAACGGCTCCTTGCTGGCGCGCTCGCGCACCAGTTCGAGGGCGATGAGCAGGCCGCGCCCGCGAATGTCGCCCACGTTCGGGTGCGCGCCGAATTCGGCCTGCAGCATGCGCCGCAGCGCTTCGCCGCGCAGGCGTACTGCGGCCAGCAGGTCGTCGCGCTCGATCACCTTCTGCACCGCCAGCGCGGCGGCGGCGGCCACCGGATGGCCGATGTAGGTATGCCCGTGCTGGAACGCGCCGCTGCCCTTGCGCAGCTGGTCGACCAGCGCGCGCTGGGCCAGCACCGCGCCGATCGGCTGGTAGCCGGCCCCGAGTCCCTTGCCGATGGTGATGATGTCGGGCGAGACGCCATCCTGCTCGATCGAATACATGGTGCCGGTGCGGCCCATGCCGCACATGACTTCATCGGCGATGAACAGGATGCCGTAGCGGTCGCACAGCTTGCGCACGCCACGGAAGTAGCCGGGCGTGGGGGGAAGCGCGCCGCCGGTCGCGCCCACCACCGGCTCGGCCACGAAGGCGATGATGGTGTGCGGGCCGGCCGCGTGGATCTGTTCGTCGAGTTCGCGCAGCAGGGCTGCGGTGTACTGGTCCTGGGTCTGGTCCGGCAGGCGGTCGCGGTACTCGTAGCAGGGGGCCACGCGCGCCACGTCGATCAGGAGCGGCGCGAAGTGGCGGCGGCGCCACTCGTTGCCGCCCACGGCCAGGGCGCCGAGCGTGTTGCCGTGGTAGCTCTGGCGCCGCGCGATGAATTTGGTGCGCTGGGTCTGGCCGGTTTCGACAAAATACTGGCGCGCCAGCTTCATCGCCGTTTCCATCGCTTCCGAGCCGCCCGAGACTAGGTACACTTCCGTCAAGCCTTCCGGCGCGCCGGCGGTGAGGCGGTCGGCCAGTTCCTCGGCCACGTCGGTGGTGAAGAAGGCCGTGTGGGCGTAGGCGTTGCGGTCGATCTGGCGGTGCATCGCGCTCAGGATGTCCGGGTGGCCGTGGCCGAGCGACGACACCGCCGCGCCGCCGCAGGCGTCGATATAGGTCCGGCCCTCGCTGTCGCGCACCAGCATCCCCAGGGCGCTGACGGCAACCCGCGGGGTTTGCCGGAGATTGCGGTGAATCATGTGGCTCATGCTGTCCTCATCATGAAAATTGTTGATGATCGACAATAATCGGAGAACGTCGCCATTCTGTTGATCTACCCCCGGCTGCGTGCGAATATTGTTGTCTGCGGCAATAAACGCAACACATGAAGGGCAAGCGCATGATCGACCGACTCGGACCTTTGGCAATGGAACATCTGACGCCGGCGCAGCGGGAGGTGGCGCAAGCGATCATCGACGGGCCGCGCGGCGCGCTGTACGGGCCGTTCGTGCCGCTGTTGCGCAGCCCGGAGCTGATGGCATGCGCGCAGCGCATGGGCGAATACCTGCGCGTGCCGCAGCGATCGGCACGCGCCTGTCGGAAATCGCCATCCTGGTGACGGCGCGCGAATGGGACCAGCAGGTGGAGTGGGCGATCCATGCGCCGGTTGCCGAGCGCAGCGGGATCGCGCCGGACGTCATCGACGTCATCGACGCCATTGCGCAGCGCCGCAAGTCGCCCGCGCTGCAGGCCGATGAAGCATTGGTGTTCGATTTCTGCGTGGAGCTGCACCGCAGCAAGCCGGTGAGTGACGTGACCTATGCGCATGCGCTGGCGCTGTTCGGCGAACAAGGCGTGGTCGATTTGATGGGGATCAATGGGTACCATACTTTTTTTGCGATGGTGATGAACGCGGCGCAAACGCCGGCGCCGGCCTCGACGGCGGCGCCCTTGCCGGCGTAGTCCGGTGTCACGCCGGCAGCGCATAAGCCGGGATGGAAAGCGACTGTATGAGCATGAGTTGCTCAGCTTCAATGCCGGCAAGTACCCGGCCGAGCTTCAACCGCTTGTTGCGACGACAATGGCGATCGCCCGCGCCCATCCTGATGAGTACATTCGCCATCGGATCGGTATTCAGACGGGGGCGGGCGGTCCGCTGACGCCGGTTCCATCGATGAGCGCGGCGGTGGACGATCGGGCCGGCATGTCCGTCGCCGCGTCATCCGTGCCCGGCAGCGCTTCGCACGACTGGTCGTTGAACTATTCGACGCGCGTTCTTGAATAGCAAGCAGGGCCTGTCCTGGGAACGCGCGCAGCCCGCCTGAAATGCCAGCCCGGGCGGGCAGCGCCATTGTCAGGTGCCGTCGTCCGCCAATTCCCGCATCACCGCAGGGGACAATGCCGACTCGCCGAACAGGGCTTTTTGCTGCTCGGCATTTAAAGGCCTGCCGGTCAGGGTAAGGTGAATTCTTCCGTTCACAGGAAGGATTTCGCGCTCGTCAGGAACCGCGGCGGCGGCAATTTTCTTTCGTAGGGCCGCCGATGCACGCTTGTATGTCGCAAGCTCATCTGCTTGCTGTTTACCCGGTGTCTTCATGGTATTCACTTTAAGTGTCGTTGCAGGAATAGTTGCTTTTGTGTTGGTAAAAGCGGCTAACATGCTCCCAGCGTCTTCCAAATATAGTTTAACAAAACTGACCATGAGGGGCTGTTCGCGCGCAAATCAAACTCCATTAAACGCGCGCTCCCGTATGTTTTCCGCCACTCGGGACAGTGCGCAAGGACTTCATGCACTGAGCGCAGGCCGTGCATCGCCGCATCCGGATGCCTGGTCATTTCCGCAACATGGACCGGGGCATCGAAACCGAGCTTGGGCCAGACCCAGTAGCCGATCAGCGCGTCTGGATCGCCGCGCCGTAAAGGCCCGTGTCCGGCGCCATACAGGTGGATGCCGGAGAAACCGAACCGATAGGCCGTGACCGCCATCAATCCGAACGCAACAGTACAAAACCTGGGCGGCGTTTCCGGGGACAGCATCATGCTGCCGATATGCAGGGCATCGCACCAGACGCCCGGCGCTTGTTCCGATCGAAAAGCAATCACACTGTTCCGCTCGCCGTCCTTGACGAACGAGTTGATGAACTGAACGTTCATGCCGGGTGGTGCATTGCCATGTTCGTTCACTCGCAACGCCCATGCCGCCGACCCATCCGGAATCATGAAAAGGTGCGCGCTCTGTTTTTCAGTGAGTTCAAGGATCGTGCCATCGTGTCGCTCCAGCGTGAAACCATCCGACCGTTGCCCCCGCTTGTCATACAGTTCGCCCTGGAAGTAGTCGCGTGCGATGGGGTGGCCGAGCAGGATGGTCTCGATTTTCCTGATATTGTGTTCGTCGAACCGTGGCTCGATAATCATGATAGGGCCTCTGATGTGGTGTCGATGGGTGAGTTCATCAACGCAGTACCGTAACGCTCGGGCGCGAATTGCAGAAGTGGGAAAGTGAGTTCGCGGCAGCGCGGATTGCAGGGATGAGTTCAGAAAGCGTACTCGCCATTGGCGCGGGCGCACAGGGCGCCTTGGGGGAAACGGGCGGTCACTGTATCGTGGTCAATGATTGCCCGATCATATTGAACTTTCGTCGTGCGAGGCCCGATACGCCATCATCCGGACCCGGCAGTGCGGCGGATCCGTGATGGTAAAAACCCGCGCATCGAAGGCCCTGGCGAGCCTGTCGGGAGTCGCCCTCCCTGGCACTGGAGGCCCATGGGCAAGCTAAAAGAAGGAGATAAATGAGATTGGATCGTCTTCTGACCGTCAACGCATATGATGACGGCGCACTGCTGGGTATCGCGGAACTCGACGGGGTCCCGCACATCTACCAGAATGGATTCATGTACGCGCTCGATGACGACGAGGCGGTGTATTTTCTGTCGCCGATCGCGCCCGAGTTGCTGGCGCTGGTGATGGAAGACTGGGCCATCTGGCGCCGCTATCTCGCGACGGGCAGAGCACCGGAAGCGGCCGATGCGCGGCACCCGGCGCTGGCCTGCGACCGCGAACGGCATGATGCTCTTGAACCGGCCATTGGGGACCGTCTCACGACCGATCCGCACAATCGCAAGCGCTTTAAGGCCGATTTCTGGCCGTCGGCATCGCCAGCGGACCCGGGTGCCTTGTGGGACGGCCAGCGCGTCCAGTGGACACCGTGCGGCACGCCAGGCATGCCGAAGCATCCGGCGCCTCGTTAAGCGAGCGCATATTTCGCAGCGTCATCGGACTCAGGGCAACGCAAGCAGATCGGTGAAGCAGCCGGCATGGCGCGTGCATGCAGTGCGCGGTGAGAGTCCGGACAGCGTACGCGGCGTCATGACGCGCACACAGAGCGCACGCGCGCCGAGTGGCGACGGCTGGAGATGGCTCACCGATTGAGCTGGGATAGTGACCTTGTGCGGCCTGCGGTTCGCCGTCTTGCCCTGGAAGGGAACGGACCAGGCGGCCGGTGCAGGGCACCGGCCGCGTCAAACAATCAAGCGCCGCTTTAAGCGAGCGCTTCCTTCGCCGCTTCTTCCGGCGTCAAGCCATCGTAGAACTGGTCGGTAAACCACTCGACCTGTTCCTCGATATGGTCCTGCGCCTGCTTCTGGCTTGCGCCGCCGGCCACCAGGAAGCCTTCCACCTCGATGCACCAGTGAATCAGCGCCAGGGTTTCTTCGTCGAGTTCTTCTTTCTTGGCCATGTTGGCACCTCTTTCAGCGTTTGTTGTCCGAGAAAGGATGATAACCGATCACTCGCCCAGGTCGGTGACCATGCCCCACTTGGCGAACTCCGGTTCGAACTCCGCCAGGGTCAACTGGCCGACGCTGGTGACGGCGCCGACCGCGTTCAAGGTGCCCAGCGCCAGGCGACGCGCCAGCAGCACCGCCGCCATGCACGGAATTTCCGGCCCATGGTCGTGGTCGGCCGCGATATGCCAGGCGCGCCGCGCGGGCGTTCCGGCAGCGTCCACGCCATGCACGCGCACCACCATCCCGCCCAGCGCCGAGCCGAGGAAATTGAGGCCGTCGGCGGCGCGGTTGAGCAGGCCGGCGAAGCGCTCCGGATGGCGCACCAGCCCGAGCCGGCGCAAGCCCGCCAGCGCCGCCATGCCGCGCTGGCTGATGCCGGTTTCCAGCGCGGCGCGGAACATCACCGTCCGCACCCCCGCATAGTGGGCCGGAAACAGTTCGAGGTCGGGAATATCGCACAGCGACGCCAGGCGCGGGCGCAGGCGCGCGTAGGCCACCGTGACCGGCGCCGCCCAGCCCAGCTGGGTGGTCCAGCGCCCGTCCTGCCAGACCTGGATCGGCGCGCCGCAATAGCTCAGCACGGCGGACATGGTGGCCACCCCGCGCGGCGCGGTCTGGGCCGGGGCGATGCACATCTCGATCGCGTCGATGCTGCGCCAGCCCGCCGTCAGGTGGTCGACCACGGCCGAGGACATGGCCGGCACGCTGCTCGCGCCGGTGATCGCCCTGCGCTGCTGGCGGCGGAAAGCATCGTCCAGCGCGGCCGGAAAGTCGCACACAAAGCGGCGGCCGTCGGCCAGGTCGATGTAATGGGCGCCGGCCGCGGCCGTGGCCAGGGCGGTGCCGTAATCCTGCTGCTGAAACGGGCCGGCGGTATGGATGACGAGCTCGGCCCCGAGGGCGCGCAGCGCTTGCGTCAGTTGGGGGTCGTGGATGTCGATGCGGGCGGCGCTCGCGCCATGTCCGCAGGCGCGGGCCAGGGCGTTGCCCTTGTCCAGGTCGCGCCCGGCGACGATCAGGTCGATGCCCGGGCTGGGCGCCAGGGCGCGGCAGATGCGGGCCCCGAAGTTACCGTATCCGCCGAGAACGACCGTTTTCATGCCGGGTGGATCAGGCTGCGAGGCCCTTGGCCAGCAATTCGGCGACGACGTCATTGAGGTCGGCGTCGCGTTCCTTGGCCAGGGTTTGCAGTTGCAGCACCAGGTCGCTGTTGAGCTTGACTGCGAAGGGAACCAGGCCGAGAGCCTGGTCGCGCTTGCGCTGTTCGCGGCGGTCGACGATGGCGTTGTCGGCGTTGCCGAAGCCGGCCGCGCCCGGGGCGACCATCTTGCCCATCAATTTTTTGGCGTCACTCTTTGCCATGCCTGTTTTTTTCATTGTCTGCCTTTGCTATCAAAGAACGCATTCTACGCTCTCTGCGGGGCGCGGACGACGGCGCAGCCGATGGCGCGCGAAAATCAGCCCAGGCCCAGTACTTTCTTGAGCCAGGCGCCGATATGCTCGACTTCTTCCTGGCACAGCGCGTGCTGCATCGGGTAATCGTGCCATTCGACCTGGTAGCCCAGCGCGGTGAGCAAGTCGCGCGAGTCCACCGCGCGGGCCATCGGAATCACGCCGTCGTACTGGCCATGCACCTGGAAAATCGGGGTCGCCAGGCTCGCTTGCGAACGCTCGGCGGCGATCTTGTCGGCCAGCGGCACATACCCGGACAAACACATCAGCCCGGCCAGTTTTTCAGGATGGCGCAAGCCGGTCTGGAAGGTCATCGCGCAACCTTGCGA
Source organism: Massilia genomosp. 1 (assembly GCF_011682185.1). Taxonomy (NCBI): domain Bacteria; kingdom Pseudomonadati; phylum Pseudomonadota; class Betaproteobacteria; order Burkholderiales; family Oxalobacteraceae; genus Massilia; species Massilia genomosp. 1. The sequence continues at coordinate 47,547 of NZ_WHJF01000027.1, read as the reverse complement.
AAAGCCCGCCAGGATGATGCGCGAGGCGGGAATGCCACGCGCTTTTTCACGCGCGATCAGCGCTTCGACCTGCTGCTGCGAGGCGCGCAGGCCGGCTTCGTCTTCGCGCCGGCCAAGGTCGGCGTGGACGATGTCGTACCACGAGCGCATCACGTAACCGTTGTTGATGGTCACCGGCATCGTGTTGGCATTCGGGAAGACAAAGCGGATACCCGGCAAGCCCGTCAGGTCGAGCTCGTTCGTCATCGACACGAAGTCGTTGGCGTCCGCGCCCAGGCCGTGCATCCAGATGATGGCCGCCGTCGGGTTGGGGGCGGTGACGACTTCGATCGTTTCTAACAGTTCGCTCATGCGTTGTTCTCGGTAGGCGGCGCCGCACGCAGCGCCGATTTCGGCCGGAATGCCTTGCACACGGCCGGGTTGGTGTCGATATACGGTCCGCCGATCAGGTCGACGCAGTAAGGCACGGCCGCGAAAATGCCGCTGACCAGTTGCTTGCCGTCAGCATCTTTCAAGCCTTCGAGGGTTTCCTTGATCGCTTTCGGCTGGCCCGGCAGGTTCATCACCAGCGCGCTATGGCCGTCGGTTTCGCGGATCACCGCCGTCTGGCGCGACAAAATTGCGGTCGGCACGAACTGCAGGCTGATCTGGCGCATCTGCTCGCCGAAACCGGGCATTTCCTTGGTGCCGATGGCGAGCGTGGCTTCGGGCGTGACATCGCGCCGCGCCGGGCCGGTGCCGCCGGTGGTGAGCACCAGGTGGCAGCGCGCCACGTCGACCAGCTCGACCAGGGTCGCTTCGATGCGCGCCCGTTCGTCGGGAATGAGGCGCGTTTCGAGGCGGTACGGCGTGGTGAGGGCGGCGGCCAGCCAGTCGGCCAGGGCCGGCAAGCCCTTGTCTTCGTAGACGCCGCCGCTGGCGCGGTCGGAGACCGACACCAGGCCGATTTTCAGCTCGAGCGCCAGCTCGGGCGCCAATGCCGCCGGATTACTCGTCGTCGGACTCGTCATCGATCGGCTCGCCGTCTTCGTCCTCATCCTCGCCCGCCGGCTTGGCGGCGGCCTTGCGCTTCTTGTCGATATCCTTGAGGAGCTGGAAGATCTCGCGATACGCCTTGGGCGGCTTGTTCTCGGCCTGTTCCTTGCGCGCGTTGCGGATCAGGGTGCGCAGGTGCTGCACATCGAGTTCGGGATTTTCTTCGAGCAACACGGTCAGGGCCTTGTCGTCGGCCAGCAGCTTGTCGCGGCGCCGTTCGAGCGCGTGCAGGGCCGCGGTATCGGCCTTGGACATGCCTTTCCAGCTGTCGATGGTGCGCTGGATGACGGCCACTTCTTCCTCGTCGAGGGTGCGCATTTTCTTGCCGACGAATTGCATCTGGCGGCGCCGTCCCTCGTGGTTGGTGATCAGCTGGCACGCCAGGATGGCGTCGCGCACGTCTTCCGGCATGGGCACGCGCTTGACGCGGTCGCGCGCTTCGGCGACCAGTTCTTCGCCGAGCTTTTGCAGCTCGCTCATCTGGCGCTTGAGTTCGGACTTGGAAGGGCGTTCGTATTCTTGTTCGAACTCGGAGGATTGGAAGCCGCAGGCGCCCCGGTTTGGATTTGGCATGATATGGTTCCGGTAGGCGTAAAGCCGACCAGTAAAAACTGTAAACGACTGCTATCATACCCGTTTAACCGGACAGCCGAAGAAAACCACACATGAACGACTCCGTCTTTATCCACACCCAGGATCAGCTGCAGCAGCTGGCGCGCGACGTTTTGGCCTTTGCCAGGGAGATCGGTGGCACCGATGCCGCGGTCGACATCAGCGAGGGAAGCGGGCTGGCGGTGTCGGTCCGGCGTGGCAAAATCGAGACGATCGAGCAAAATAAAGACAAAGGCATGGGCGTGACCGTGTATATCGGTCAAAAACGCGGCAATGCCAGCACCTCCGACTTTTCCCCGGCGGCCCTGCGCGCCACCGTCGACGCGGCCTACAACATCGCCCGCTTCACGGCCGACGACGACTGCGCCGGCCTGGCCGACGCCGACATGCTTGAAACCAAGCCGCGCGACCTGCGCCTGTGCTACCCGTGGATGATCTCGACCGAAGACGCCGTGGTTCTGGCGCAACGCGCCGAAGCGGCCGCCTTCGACGTCGACCCGCGCATCACCAACAGCGAAGGCGCCAGCGTGCATGTGCAGCAGTCGCACTTCGTGTCGGCCAATTCGCGCGGTTTCGCGGGCGGCTATCCGTTTTCGCGCCATACCCTGTCGGTGGCGCCGATCGCCGGCAAGGGCGCCAAAATGCAGCGCGACGACTGGTACACCTCGGTGCGCGACCCGAAAAAAATGGCCCGGCCCGAGGCGGTGGGCCGTTACGCGGCCGAGCGCGCGCTGGCGCGCCTGAACGCGCGCACGCTCGATACGCGCACCTGCCCGGTGCTGTTCGAAGCGCCGCTGGCGGCCGGCCTGCTCGGCTCCTTCGTGCAGGCAACCTCGGGCGGCGCGCTGTATCGCAAGTCGACCTTCTTGCTCGATTCGCTGGGGCAGTCGGTCTTTCCCTCGCATATCCAGATCCTGGAAGACCCGCACGTGATCGGCGGGGTCGGTTCGGCCCCGTTCGATGAAGAAGGCGTGCGCACCGTGCGGCGCGACGTGGTCAAGGATGGCGTGGTGCAGGGCTATTTCCTGTCGTCGTACTCGGCGCGCAAGCTGGGCATGAAAACCACGGGTAACGCGGGCGGTTCGCACAACCTGACCATGAGCTCCACGCAAACCAGGCGCGGCGACGACTTCGCCGGCATGATCAAGAAAATGGGGCGCGGCCTCTTGGTGACGGAACTGATGGGCCAGGGCACCAACTACGTGACCGGCGACTATTCGCGCGGCGCGTCGGGTTTCTGGGTTGAAAATGGCGTGATCCAGTACCCGGTCGAGGAAATCACGATCGCCGGCAACATGAAGGATATCTTCCAGCAGATCGTCGCCATCGGCAATGACGTGCTTATCCGTGGCAACAAGCAGACCGGCTCGATCCTGATCGAAAAAATGGTCGTCGCCGGCGGCTGATCGTCCTCATGTTCTTCTTGCGTGGGCCCCGGTGCCCACGCCTTACCCCATCTGCATCCCGCGCCTCCCCCTGTAAGACTGCTGTAAGATAAATTACGTTGCATGCTTGCCTAGACGCAAATACACTAGCCCAGGCACCATGACACTGGTGGTATTTCCGTGACGTAAACCCTTCAGGAGACACAGACATATGGAACGTCGTTCCTTTATTAAAAAAGCGGCAGTCGGCGCTGCCGCCGGCGCAGTCGCCGCACCGGCGCTGGCTCAGTCGCTGCCAACAATCAACTGGCGTCTCGCCAGCAGCTTTCCCAAGTCGCTCGATACCATCTTCGGCGCCTCCGACATCCTGACCAAGCGCGTTTCCCAGCTGACCGGCGGCAAGTTCAACATCCGCTCGTTCGCGGCCGGCGAAATCGTGCCGGGCCTGCAAGTGCTCGACGCGGTCCAGGCCGGCACTGTGGAAATCGGCCACAGCGCGTCCTACTACTATTTCGGCAAGGACGCCACCTTCGCCTTCGACTGCGCGGTCCCGTTCGGCCTGACCTCGCGCCAGCACACCGCCTGGTACCAGGAAGGCGGCGGACGCGAACTGACGCGCAACTTCTTCAAGGGCTATGGCATCGTCAACTTCTTGGGCGGCAATTCCGGTACCCAGATGGGTGGCTGGTTCCGCAAAGAAATCAAGTCGGTGGAAGACCTGAAGGGCACCAAGATGCGCGTCGGCGGTTTTGCCGGCAAGGTGCTCGAGCGCCTCGGCCTGGTGCCGCAGCAACTGGCCGGTGGCGACATTTATCCCGCCCTGGAAAAAGGCACGATCGATGCGGCCGAGTGGGTCGGTCCTTACGATGACGAAAAACTGGGCTTCTACAAGGTCGCGCCGTATTACTACGCGCCGGGCTGGTGGGAGGCGGGCGCAAGCTTCTCGTTCTACGTCGGCATCAAGGAGTGGGAAAAGCTGCCCAAGGAATACCAGGCTGCGCTCGAATGCGCCACCTACGAGGCGCACGTCGGCATGCAGGCCGAGTACGACGCCAAGAACCCGGCGGCGCTGGCGCGCCTGATGAAGAACGGCGTCAAGCTGCGCACCTTCTCGAAAGACATCATGGATGGCTGCTACAAGGCGGCGCAGGACGTGATGAACGAAGAGGCGGCCAGGAATGCCAAGTTCAAGACCATCTACGAGCCGTGGAAGCGATTCCGCCAGGACCAGAACATGTGGGCCTCGGTGTCGGAAGCGGCCATGCTCGACTACATGATCAAGGCCGGCAGGAAGTAAGTCCAGCGGACTCCTCGTCGTTCGCGCCAAGGGTCGCCTTGGCGCGGGAACGACATCGGCTCACTCAATCCATCATCCATGAAACGCATCCTTTTCCTCGCGCTGATCGCCGGCGGCGCCTTCTATGCATACAAAACCGGGCGCCTCGGCGGCGGCGGTGACGGTGCGTTCGACAAGAACGGCAAGCCGGCCGTGATGCTGTTTACCAGCGCCGAGTGCGGCGACCCGTGCGACAAGATCCGCGGCGAGCTGAAAAAGCGCGTCGCCAGCTTCGAGGAGGTGATCCTCACCGAGCCGAACAGCAAATACCGGGTCAACGCCATGCCGACCGTCATCGCCGGCAAGCAGCGCAGCGTGGGCGACGATGTGCATAAGCTCGCGGGCATGCTTGGCGAGGTGCTGGGCAAGGACGCGCTGACGCGGCGCGAACGCATCGTGCTCGCCAATCACTTCGACGCGCAGGATAAACCCAAGGTGGTGTTGTACGGGACCAAATGGTGCGGCTACTGCAAGGCGCAGCGCGAACTGTTCGAGGAAAAGAATATCCCCTTCGAAGATGTCGACGTCGAGGCGTCCGAAGCGGGCCTGATGGCCTACAACGCCCTTGAAGGCAGCGGTTATCCGCTCACGTATGTGGGCTACCGGCGCTTCGGGGGATTCAATGAGTCGGAGATCCTGACGGCGGTCAAGGAACTCGGCGACAAGCCGCAGGCCGGCTTGCACTGAGCGCGCCACAGGGTAGGGCGTCCGCAGGGACGCCCTACGGGACGCCGCTCAATCAGAAGCGGTAACCGACACCGACGGCGATCAGCACAGGATCGACTTTCACGGTGCTCACTTTGGCGCCGGCGATCATCACATCGCTGCGGATGTTGATGCGCTTGACGTCCAGGTTGAGCGACCAGTTTTTATCGATCTTGACATCCACGCCGGCTTGCACAGCCAGCCCCACGCTGTCGCTTTCCAGGTCGCCCGCGCCGTTGAGCAGTTTGACCTTCGAGATGCGCGTGTAGTTGATACCGGCGCCCAGGTAAGGCTTGAACTGGCCGATCGGGTTGAAGTGGTACTGACCCAGCAGGCTTGGCGGCAGGTGCTTGAAAGTGCCGATCTTGGCGCCGTCGAGCATCACGTCATGTTTTTGCGGATAGGTCAGCACCAGTTCGGCCGCCAGGTTCGGCGTGAAAAAATAGCTGACATCGAGTTCCGGAATCGTCTTGTCGGACACCGAAATACGGTCCGATGCGCCCACGCCACCAACCGGCGAGGACTTGTCGGCCGGACTCAGGTGTACGGCGCGCGCGCGCACCAGCCATTGTCCATCTTGCGCGTGAGCTTCAACGGCGACCAGGCCCAGCATACTGACTGCTACTGCTGCTAACAATTTGCTCTTCATCACAACTTCCTTCTTCGTTTGTCATTGGGTATGACTGAAGTTTATTGATTGACCTCAACAAAATCGTTGATGTGAATCAAAAAATCGGAGCAATGATGAAAAGCCGTATCGGGTCAGGCCGGGTGGCGCAGCGCCTGCAAAATCGGTTGCAGCACCGCCGCGCCAAGGCGTGCGCTGCGCGCGCCGTCCCAGCCGCAGATCGGATCGGGATCGTTGGCGTTGTCCTTGAACGGCAGCTCCAGCGTCAGCGACAGGCAACCGAAGGCGTGCGTGATGTGCGGCGAACCCATGGTGATGGTTTCGTCGGTGTAGGGCGAGTCGCCGTAGCCATGCACGTCCTGGAAGTCCGGGCTGGCGATCTTGAAGTCGTCGGCGAAGCGCTTCTCTTGCGCGGCCTGGGCCGGCGTAAAGGTCGGCAGGGAGGCGCTGCCGGCCACGAACACGTACGGCAAGCCTTCATCGCCATGCACGTCGAGGAACAGGTCGCAGCCGGTTTCCAGCATCTTCTTCTTGACCACGAACACTTCGGGGCTGCGCTCCATGGTCGGCGTATTCCACTCGCGGTTGAGATTGGCGCCGGCCGCGTTGGTGCGCAGGTTGCCATGCACCGAGCCGTCCGGATTCATGTTCGGCACCACGTAGAACACGGCTTCCTTGAGCAACTGGCGTCCAAACGCGTCGGCCGGGTCGAGCAGGGCGTCGAGCATGCCCTCGACAAACCACTCGGACATGGTTTCGCCCGGATGCTGGCGCGCGATGACCCAGATTTTTTTCTTTGCGGCCGGGTCGCCGATCACCAGCACGTTCATGTCGCGCCCTTCCACGCTGCTGCCCACGTCCAGCATGCGCACCTGTTCCGAGAGCTGCGCGCGGTCCAGCAGTTCAAGGTGGCGTTCCCACGAGTAGGGCTCGAAGTAGGCGTAGTAGACGCTGTCCATTTCGGGCGTGTGGGAAATCGTCATCACCTGGCCGTCGAAGCTGGTGGGTACGCGGAACCATTCCACGCGGTCGTAGCTGGCCATGGCCTGGTAGCCTTCCCAGCCGGCCGGATAGGCGCTTTTCCCCGCGTTCAGGAAGCCGATGGTGCATGCCTCGCCCTGCGCGCCTTGCAGGCGGAAGTAAAACCACTGGGTGATGTCGGCGTGCGAGTCGCGGCGGATGTTCAGGTCGATCGAGGAGGCGCTGGTGGCGCTCACGATATCGATGGCGCCAGCGTCGAACTGGCTGCTGATTTTGATAGACATGGTGTGTCCTTGGCTGGTGAATGAGAGGCGCGGCTGCTGTGCGCGCGAGGCGTCATGATACGCCTTCGGATTAAACCCGGTTAATAGGGCGAAAATCGCCCGCATTCAGCCTTACCCTGTTGTTTTGAAAACAGCGAAGGAAAACAGCGATGAACAAGACCTATCACGGCAGTTGCCACTGCGGCGCGGTGCGCTATGAAGCCGATATCGACCTGAACCAGGGCACGAGCAAGTGCAACTGCTCGATCTGCGCCAAGACGCGCAACTGGAACGCGGTGATCAAGCCCGATGCGTTTCGCTTGCTGACGGGGGAGGATCAGTTGAATACGTACCAGTTTGCGACCAAGAGCGGGCATTACCTGTTTTGCCGGCAGTGCGGCGTGCATTCGTTCGGTCGCGGCTATGTGGAGTACCTCGGTGGGGCGCTCGTGTCGGTCAATCTGATGGCGCTCGACGATGTAACGCCGGAAGAGCTGGTTGCGGCGCCGGTGGCATATCTGGATGGCTTGAACGATAACTGGGCCAATCCGCCGGCGCAAACGCGGCATTTGTAGGACAGGCCGCGACCGGCAATGGTCGCACTACCGCGTCGTTCCTCGCTGAAGGCCGCCCTGGCGCGGAGGCGGGGTTCATGCGTTCGGTTCCGGTTCCGGTTCCGGTGCTGCGTTGCCGGTCCTTCTCAGCAGTCGTAATTCATGCTGTCGCGCGGGTAGGCCATCGGGTTGCGGATCGCCTCCAGGGTCAGGTCCAGGTCGAGCTCCGGCCAGTACACGCGCCCGGTGCTCACGCACTTGACCCGGCAGATCTGCGCAATGGTCGCGTGTTCGAACAGCGGAAACTCCACGAACGGCAAGTACAACTCTTCCTCGCCACACTGCAGCCAGAAGCCGTGCGGGCTCAGGCTCGTCACTTCCGCGCAGGAAAAATAGATGCCACTCATAGTCAATCCCCGTTAAGTATTTTACCCAGGCAGGGTTGCCCGTATCGAAGGTATCAAATGCGCCAGGCGATTCGTTTGACCTGGCTCAAGTGACCCTGAATTTACTTCCGTCCTATCGAAATCAGATAGTTTTGCATCGTCTGTTCCGACACCGAGGCCCACATGTTCTGGTCCTGGCGGAACCGCTTCCACGGCTCGTACACCTTGTTGAATTTGGCGTTCCTGGCCGCTTCCTCTTCCATGACCGCGGTCGAGATCTTGTACGCCTCGTCCATGATCGCCTTGGAAAAGGTATGCAGCCTGGCGCCGTTCTTGATCAGGCGCGCCAGCGCCGACGGGTTCTTGGTGTCGTAGGCGGCCTGCATCGTCACGTGACATTCGAAGCTGGCCGTTTCCACCGCCGCCTTGTACTGGGCGGGCAGCTTTTCCCATTCCTTGATGTTGATGTAGAAGGACAGCTGCGGCCCCGCCTCCCACCATCCCGGCGTGTAGTAGTGCGGCGCCACCTTGGCCAGGCCCAGCTTTTCATCGTCGTACGGACCGACCCACTCGGCCGCGTCGATCGTGCCTTTTTCGAGCGCCGCATACACGTCGCCGGCGGGAATCTGCTGCGGCACCGCGCCCATGCGCTCCATCACGCGGCCGGCGAAACCGGCGATGCGGATCTTCATGCCCTTGACGTCTTCCAGCGACTTGATCTCCTTGCGGTACCAGCCGCCCATCTGCGTGCCGGTGTTCCCGGCCATGAAGTTGATGATGCCGTAGCCCTTGAAGAAATCGCGCATCAGCTCACGCCCGCCGCCCTGGTCGAACCATGCGGTCTGCTGGCGCGAGGTCAGGCCGAACGGCACCGCGCAATCGAACGCGAACGTCGGGTCCTTGCCGAAGTAGTAGTACGACGGCGTGTGCCCCATCTCCACCGTGCCCGCCTGCACCGCGTCCATCACCTGCAAGCCCGGCACGAGGTCGCCGGCGGCGAACTGGCGGATCTGGAAGCGACCGCCCGTCAGTTGCGACACGCGCTTGGTGAACGCTTCGGCCGCGCCGAAAATGGTGTCGAGCGACTTGGGAAAGCTCGACGCCAGGCGCCATTTGACTTCAGGGTTGATTTGCGCGAACGCCGGCGCGGCAATGACGCCGGCCGTCGCGCCGATGGCGCTTTTGGTGAGGAAGGAACGACGTTGCATGACAGTCTCCGAGTTTTTTGGTATGTCTGAGGGACGTGCGACTTATTGTAGCCGTATGTTCGCGCCAAAGTTTCGTGTAATTGTAGCGTCGCTAGCGCGCTGTGGGACTTACATTTCCCGGCGCGTCGCCAGCCAGCCCGCCGAAGCGCTGGAAGAAGCCGGCATCAAGCTGCGGCACGCTGTCATCTTCGCGCCGCAAGGTCGCCATGATGTGCGCTTCGGCCCCCGCGTATGTACGCGCATACAGCGCGCGCGCCAGTTCGTAGGCGCTGCTGCCCGGCCAGGGATCGGGCAGCAGTTCGATCGGCAGCATCGGGTCGTGCAGCTGCACGCGGCGGTAGGCGTGGACCAGCAGGGTGCGGATCACGAAGGCTTGCTCGGGTGCGGGCGCGTCGTCGCTGCGCAAGAGTTCCAGCAAAGGCCCGAAGCGCTCGATGAAGTGGCGATAGCCTGTGACCACGCCCGACAAATCCCAGCCATCATGCACCAGGTCCTGCAGCGGGCGGCTCGATACCCCCGGCAGCGCGCTGGCGCGGCACACGAACAGCTTGTCCTTCACGCCCACGCGCGCCAGCAGTTCTTCGAGCACGCCGGCGTCGCTGGCCGGGTGCCCGAACATGCCCGGCGCAATCATGGCGTAACCTTCCCACAGCATTTCCTTGCGCAGCAGCGCGCGCTCGGGCGCGTCGATGCCGCCGGCGCCGGACAGCACCAGCGTCCAGTTGCCGTCCCAGTGCGCGGCCAGCGGCGCGTAAATACGCCGGTTGGCGCGCTCGAAGCGGGGCAGGGCCTGCGGCAGGATGGCGTAGGAACTGCGGCGCCCGTCGCGGTTGGCCACCAGCCAGCCTTCCTGCGCCAGCCGGAACACGCTGGTGCGCAGCAGGCGGTCGTTGATCCCGAACGGCGCCAGCAGCTCGATCAGGCTGCCCAGCCAGATGGCGCCGCCGTGCGGGGCGATGGCGTCGCCGAACATCGTCATCACAAGCGACTTGGAACGGGGTGGATCGCTGGCGAGAAACTCGGCGATCCATGCTGTGCTGGTAAGTTGTTTCATGGATGCATGGTCTGGCGCGGTGGGGGGATTGTCAAGCAAAGCAGCCGTTTACTTTAGCGCGTGTTGGGCGCAGCATGGTTTTTTGCCATCGGATGAACTACGATCAGATACACGTATACAATACGATTCAATTAATCTGTGTACATCTGATTTTACGTATCGTATTATCGCTTGATCGCCTTTGCAATGGGAGAAGCACCATGTACGCACAACTCGTAGAAACCGGCCTCAAGACAGTCCAGAGCGCCGAGGACATGGATGAGCAGGAGCGCGAGTTCCAGGCGCGCATCGATGCCGGCGTCAAGATCGAAGCCAAGGACTGGATGCCCGAGGCCTACCGCAAGACCCTGATCCGCCAGATTTCCCAGCACGCGCACTCAGAGATCGTCGGCCAGCTGCCCGAAGGCAACTGGGTCACGCGCGCCCCCACGCTCAAGCGCAAGTCGATCCTGCTGGCCAAGATCCAGGACGAGGCCGGGCACGGACTGTATCTATATAGTGCGGCCGAAACCCTGGGCGTGTCGCGCGACGAGCTGCTGGCCGCCCTCCATTCGGGCAAGGCCAAGTATTCGAGCATTTTCAATTATCCGACCCTGTCGTGGGCCGACATGGGCGCGATCGGCTGGCTGGTGGACGGCTCGGCCATCATCAACCAGATCCCGCTGTGCCGCTGCTCGTACGGCCCGTACGCGCGCGCCATGATCCGCGTCTGCAAGGAAGAATCGTTCCATGCGCGCCAGGGCTACGACATCATGATGAGCCTTGCCCAGGGCACGCCCGCGCAAAAGGCGATGGCGCAAGATGCGCTCAATCGCTGGTGGTGGCCGTCGCTGATGATGTTCGGCCCGTCCGACGCCGAATCGGTCAACAGCGCGCAGTCGGCGCAGTGGCGCATCAAGTTGTTCTCGAACGACGAACTGCGCCAGCGCATGGTCGACCAGACCGTGCCCCAGGCCGAGTACCTGGGCTTGACCGTGCCCGATCCCGACCTGAAGTTCAACGCCGGCACCGGCCACTACGAATTCGGCGAAATCGACTGGAGCGAGTTCCAGAACGTCTTGAAGGGCAACGGCCCGTGCAACCGCGAGCGCCTGCGCACCCGCGTCAAGGCGTATGAAGACGGCGCCTGGTTCCGCGATGCGCTGGTCGCCTACGCCGACAAGAAATCCGCACGCGCCGCCGCCTGATCCCACATACCGGAGTATAAAAATGAGCAAAGAATGGCCCCTGTGGGAAGTCTTCATCCGCAGCCAGCACGGCCTGGCGCACAAGCACGTGGGCAGCCTGCACGCGTCCGACGCCGAAATGGCGGTCAATAACGCGCGCGACGTCTACACGCGCCGCAACGAAGGCGTGTCGATCTGGGTCGTGCGCGCCGCCGACATCGTCGCCAGCAGCCCGGGCGACAAGTCGGCCCTGTTCGAGCCGTCCAACAGCAAAGTCTATCGCCACCCGACCTTCTTCCCGATGCCGGAAGAAGTCAAGAACCTGTGAGCGTGCCAGTGACCGACGCCGTGAACAATCGAATCGCATACCTGCTGCGCCAGGGCGACAACGCCCTGATCCTGTCGCAGCAGCTCTCCAAACTGTGCGGCAAAGGCCCCGCGCTCGAAGAAGACATGGCGCTGACCAACGTCGCCCTCGACCTGCTCGGCCAGACCCGCATGTGGCTCACCTACGCCGGCGAACTGGAAGGGCGCGGCCGCACCGAAGACCAACTGGCCTTCCTGCGCGACGTCCACGAACTGCGCTGCTGCCTGATCGTCGAACAGCCCAACGGCAACTACGCCGACACCATGGTGCGCCAGTTCTACTTCGACACCTGGCACTACTTCCTGATGCTTGGGCTGACCATCTCAAGCGATGCGCGCATCGCCGAGATTGCCGAAAAATCGCTCAAGGAAGTCACCTACCACCTGCGCCGCAGTGGTGACCTGATCGTGCGCATGGGCGACGGCACGCCCGACAGCCACGCCAAAACCCAGGCAGCGGTCAACGAACTGTGGATGTACAGCGGCGAGATGTTCCTTTACGACGACATCGACAACGCCATGGTGGAAGAGGGCGTGGCCCCCGCCGCCGAAGGCTTGCGCGCGGCCTTTATCGAACACGTGTCCGAGATCTTTGTCGAAGCGACGTTGACGATGCCCGATCCGGCGGCCTGGATGCAGCGCGGCGGCAAAACCGGCCGCCACAGCGAGCACCTGGGTTTCATCTTGGCCGAGATGCAGTTCCTGCAGCGCGCCTACCCCGGGGCCGAGTGGTAATGAGCACGCAGCCGGCCAGCACGGAACAGGTCTGGGCCTGGCTGGGCGAGGTCAGCGACCCCGAGATCCCGGTGATCTCGGTGGTGGACCTGGGCATCGTGCGCGCCGTCGAATGGGACGACGCCACCTGCGTCGTCACCATCACGCCGACCTATTCCGGCTGCCCCGCGATGACGGTGATCGCCGACTCGGTGAAGGATGCGCTGCATGGCCACGGCGTGCTTGATGTGCGGCTGGTGAACCAGCTCTCGCCCGCGTGGACCACCGACTGGATGAGCGAGGCCGGCAAGCTCGCCCTGAAAGGCTACGGCATTGCGCCGCCGGCGCAGCAGGTCATCGATATCAGCGGACTGCGCAGCGCCCTGCATGCGGGCGTCAAGCGCGTCGCCATGCCGACGCTGGTCGTCATCTGCCCCAATTGCGGTTCCAGCCACACGGAGCTGACCAGCCAATTCGGCTCGACGCCGTGCAAGGCGCTCTACAAATGCCTGGACTGCCGCGAACCGTTCGATTATTTCAAGTGCCATTGAGTTATCACTAAGGCTGTTATGAGCAAATTCTATCCCCTGACCGTCGCCAAGGTGCGCAACGAAACGCGCGACACCATCGCCGTCACCTTCGCCGTGCCGGACGAACTGGCCGCCAGCTTCGCCTACCAGCAGGGCCAGCACCTGACCTTGCGAGCGCAGATCGGCGACGAAGACGTGCGCCGTTCGTATTCCATCTGTTCGGCGGTGCAGGACGGGGCGCTGCGCGTGGCCATCAAACGCACCCAGGGCGGCCTGTTTTCGAGCTGGGCGAATGAACACCTGAAGGCCGGCGCGGTGCTCGACGTGATGCCGCCGATGGGGCACTTCAACGTGCCGCTGGCCGCTGGCAACGCGCGCCACTACGTCGCCTTTGCGGCCGGCAGCGGCATCACGCCGATCCTGTCGATCATCAAGACGACCTTGCTGACCGAGCCGAAAAGCCGCTTCACGCTGTTCTACGGGAACCGCGCCTCGTCGTCGGTGATCTTCAAGGAAGAACTGACCGACCTCAAAGACAGCTACATGGAGCGCCTCAACCTGGCCTACGTGATGAGCCGCGAACAGCAGGACATTGAGCTGTTCAACGGCCGCATCACCAAAGAAAAGGTCGAGCAGTTCATCAAGCACTGGATTCGCATCGAGGACCTCGACATTGCCTTCATCTGCGGCCCGGAAGACATGATGCACGGCGTCTCGGCGGCCTTGCAGGAAGCCGGCATGCCCAAGCAGAATATCAAGGTCGAGCTGTTCGCCGCCAGCATCCCGAAGCACCAGCACAAGGCACGCCAGTTCGACGCGCTGGTGCGCAACGAGACCGAGGTGACCGTCATCCTGGACGGCAGCCACACCAGCTTCACGATGGACAAGGACAAGGAATCGATCCTCGACGCCGGCCTGCGCGCCGGGATCGACATGCGCTACTCGTGCAAGGGCGGCGTGTGCTCGACCTGCCGCTGCAAACTGGTCGACGGCAAGGTCGACATGGACGTGAACTACGCGCTGGAAGACTACGAAATCGCGCGCGGTTTCGTCTTGAGCTGCCAGAGCTTCCCGGTGACAGACAAAGTGGTCGTCGATTTCGACCAGGCCGAATAATCCAACCCGCAACGCAACCCCACAGACAGGACGCGCCATGAACTACGAAAACATCACGTTCCAGATCGAACGCGGCATCGCCACCCTGACCCTGAACCGCCCCGACAAGCTCAATAGCTTCACCCAGGCGATGCACCTGGAGGTGCGCTCGGCGCTGGCCGCCGTGCAGGCCGACCCCACCGTGCGCGTGCTGCTGCTGACCGGCGCCGGGCGCGGTTTTTGCGCCGGCCAGGACTTGTCGGACCGCGCGGTCGAACCGGGCGCCGACGGCGTGGACCTGGGCCACTCGGTCGAAACTTACTACGCACCGCTGGTCATGACCCTGCGTTCGCTGCCGATGCCGGTCATCTGCGCCGTCAACGGCGTGGCCGCCGGCGCGGGCGCCAACCTGGCGCTGGCCTGCGACATCGTCCTGGCCGCCAAGTCGGCCAGCTTCGTCGAAGTGTTCTGCAAACTGGGCCTGATCCCCGACACCGGCGGCACCTGGCACCTGCCGCTCCTGGTCGGCCACGCGCGCGCCATGGGCATGGCCATGCTGGGCGAAAAAATCCCGGCCGAACTGGCCGAGCAATGGGGCCTGATCTGGAAGTGCGTGCCCGACACCGCCCTGATGGAAGACGCGGTGGCCATGGCCGAACACTTCGCGCAAGCGCCGACCAAAGGCCTGGCCTTCACCAAGCGCGCCATCCAGGCCAGCTACGCCAACAGCCTGCCCGAACAACTCAAGCTCGAAGGCGAGATGATGCGCGAACTCGGTTACAGCCACGATTACCGCGAGGGCGTGAGCGCCTTCATCGAGAAGCGCACGCCGCACTTCATGGGGGAATGAAATGGCAGCACTGGAACAAGGCAGCATCGTCGCCGTCATCGGCAGTGGCGCCATGGGCGCCGGCATCGCGCAGGTGGCGGCCGCCGCCGGCTACCCGGTCAAGCTGTTCGACACGCGCCCCGGCGCGGTCGAGAAGGCGATTGCCGATATCGGCAAGGTGTACACCACCCTGGTCGAAAAAGGCCGCATGAGCGGCGCGGCGGCGATTGCCGCGCGCGCGCGCCTGCACAGCGTGGCCACGCTGAAAGAAGTGATTGACGCCGCCCTGGTGGTCGAAGCCATCGTCGAAAACCTCGATGTCAAGCGCATGCTGTTTGCCGACCTCGAAAACGTGGTTGGCGACGACTGCATTTTGGCCACCAATACCTCGTCGATCTCGGTCACGGCGATCGCCGCACCGCTGCGCCGCCCGCAACGCCTGGTCGGCATGCACTTCTTTAACCCGGTGCCGCTGATGGCGCTGGTGGAAGTGATCAGCGGCCTGGCCACCGATCCGGCGGTGGCCGACACGGTGTACGCCACCGCGGCGGCCTGGGGCAAGAACCCGGTGCATGCAAAGTCGACGCCCGGCTTCATCGTCAACCGCGTGGCGCGCCCGTTCTACGCCGAAGGCCTGCGCCTGCTGCAGGAGCAGGCAGCAAGCGCCGCCACGCTCGACGCGGTCATGCGCGACTGCGGCGGGTTTCGCATGGGGCCATTCGAACTGATGGACCTGATCGGCCATGACGTCAATTTCTCGGTCACGCAATCGGTGTTCAACGCCTACTTCGGCGATCCGCGCTTTACGCCATCGGTGCTGCAGCAAGAGATGGTCAACGCCGGCTTCTTCGGGCGTAAATCGGGGCGCGGCTTTTACCAGTACGGCGAGGGTGCGGCCAAGGCGACGGCCAGCCAGGAAGCGGCGCAAGTGCGCCCGGAAGTGGTCAGCATCAGCATCGACGCCGACGTTCTTGACACCGTAACGCGGCCGCTGGAACAGCGCCTTGCCGCCGCCGGTTTCACGGTCGGCCACCGCAAGCCGCTCGCGCATGCGGGCGAAAACGAAGCGCCCGCCTTCCACTGCAACGGCGCCGCCATTTTCCTGAGCGACGGGCGCAGCGCCACCGAGCGCGCCAGCGCCAATCACCATCCCGACACGGTGCTGTTCGACCTCGCGCTCGATTACGGCAAGGCGACCCGCATCGCGCTGGCGCGCGCGGACCAGTGCGGCGACGCCGCCTGGAACGCGGCGGTCGGCCTGTTCCAGGCGGCCGGCTTTGCGGTCACGCGGCTGGACGACGTGCCGGGCATGGCGGTCATGCGCACGGTCGCCATGCTCGCCAACGAAGCGGCCGACGCGGTCAACCAGGGCGTGTGTACCGCCCCGGCGGTCGACATTGCGATGCAAAAGGGCGTGAACTACCCGCGCGGGCCGCTGGCCTGGGCCGGTACGGTCGGCATCGACCACATCGTGACGGTGCTCGCCAACCTGGCCGCCGCGTATGGCGAAGACCGTTACCGCGTGTCCCCGCTGCTGCGCCGCAAACTCGCCAATGGAAGCGGCTTCTGACCCATGCAGATTGACACTCAGGTGCTCGACCCTCAAGCGCTGGCCGAACTGGCCGGCAAAACCATGTTCGAGCGCGATCCGGCCAGCCAGGCGCTCGGCATGCTGCTCGCCGAAATCCGTCCCGGCTACGCGCGCATGACGATGCCGGTGCGGCGCGACATGCTCAACGGCCACCAGACCTGCCACGGCGGCTACATCTTCATGCTGGCCGACAGCGCCTTTGCCTTCGCCTGCAATTCGCACAACCTCAACACCGTGGGCGCGGGCTGCACCATCGACTACCTGTCGCCGGGGCGCGAAGGCGACCTCTTGACGGCTGTCGCGATCGAGCAGGCGTTGTCGGGCAAGACCGGGGTCTACGACATCACCGTCACCAACCAGGACGGCCGCACGCTCGCCCTGTTCCGGGGCAAATCGCATCGCGTGACGGGCAACGTGGCAGAACTGCCCGAATAAGGAGGAACACGATGGTCCAACGCACGCCCGCTCCCGCCGACCTGGAGCCGATCGAACGCGCCAGCCGCGACGAACTGCAAGCATTGCAGCTCGAACGCATGCAATGGTCGCTGAAACACGCGTATGAGAACGTGCCGCACTACCGCGCCGCGTTCGACGCCGCCAGCGTGCATCCGGACGATCTGCGCACCCTGGCGGACCTGGCCAGGTTCCCGTTCACCGACAAGAAAACCCTGCGCGAGAATTATCCCTTCGGCCTGTTCGCAGTTCCGCGCGAGAAGGTGGTGCGCATCCACGCCTCGTCCGGCACCACCGGCAAGGCCACCGTGGTGGGCTACACGCAAAACGACATCGATACCTGGGCCGGCGTGGTGGCGCGCTCGATCCGCGCCGCCGGCGGGCGCGCCGGCGACATGGTGCATATCGCGTACGGCTACGGCCTGTTCACCGGCGGCCTCGGTGCGCATTACGGCGCCGAGCGCCTGGGCTGCACCGTGATCCCGATGTCGGGCGGGCAGACCGAAAAGCAGGTGCAGCTGATCTGCGACTTCAAGCCCGAGATCATCATGGTCACGCCCTCGTACATGTTGAACATCATCGAAGAATTCACGCGCCAGGGGGTGGACCCGGCGGCGTCCTCGCTCAAGGTCGGCATCTTCGGGGCCGAGCCGTGGACCGATGGCATGCGCAGCGAGATCGAACAGCGCGCCGGCATCGACGCGGTCGACATCTACGGCCTGTCCGAAGTGATGGGGCCTGGTGTAGCGAGCGAATGCATCGAGAGCAAGGACGGCCCGGTGGTGTGGGAAGACCATTTTTACCCCGAAGTGATCGATCCCGACACCGGCGAAGTGCTGCCCGACGGTTCGGAGGGCGAACTGGTATTCACCTCGCTGACCAAGGAAGCGCTGCCGATCATCCGCTACCGCACGCGCGACCTGACGCGCCTGTTGCCGCCGACCTCGCGCGCCATGCGCCGCATGGGGAGAATCAACGGCCGCTCGGACGACATGCTGATCATCCGTGGCGTGAACGTGTTTCCCAGCCAGATCGAAGAACTGATCCTGCAGATGCCGCTGCTGGCGCCCCACTACCAGCTGGTGGTCGCGCGCGACGGCCATCTGGACAAGCTCGATGTGCTGGCCGAACTGCGTGACGGGTCACAGTCCCAGGACGCCGTAGCGGCACTGGCGCGCGAGCTCGAACACCGCATCAAGACTTACGTAGGCGTGACCACGCGGGTGAACCTGCTGCCGGCCAACGGCATCGAGCGCACCCTGACCGGCAAGGCCCGGCGCGTGATCGACCAGCGTCCAACATCGCATTGACTCAACGACATGACCCGGGAGCACCTGTGAACAAACCGACCGACGCCTTTATCTGCGACGCCATCCGCACCCCGTTCGGCCGCTACGGCGGGTCCTTGTCCGGCGTGCGCGCCGACGACCTGGCGGCGTTGCCGATCGCCGCCCTGATCGCGCGCAACCCCGGCGTGGACTGGACCGCCGTGGACGACCTGGTTTTCGGCTGCGCCAACCAGGCCGGCGAAGACAACCGCAACGTGGCCCGCATGGCCGCGCTGCTGGCCGGCCTGCCGCCGGAAGTTCCGGCCAGCACCATCAACCGCCTGTGCGGCTCCAGCCTGGACGCTGTCGGCATCGCCGCGCGCGCCATCAAGGCCGGCGAAGCGAACCTGATCATCGCCGGCGGCGTGGAAAGCATGACGCGCGCCCCTTTCGTCATGGGCAAGGCCGACAGCGCGTTCTCGCGCGCCGCCAAAATCGAAGACACGACCATGGGCTGGCGCTTCATCAACCCGCTCATGAAGGCCAAATACGGCATCGACTCGATGCCCGAAACGGCCGAAAACGTGGCAAGGGAATTCGGCATCAGCCGCGCCGACCAGGATGCGTTTGCCCTGCGCAGCCAGCAGCGCTGGGCCGCCGCCCACGCGGCCGGCGTGTTCAGGGATGAAATCGTCCCGGTATCGCTGCCCCAGAAGAAGGGCGAGCCGCGCGTGTTCGACACCGACGAGCATCCGCGTCCCGACACCAGCATCGAGATGCTGGCCAAACTCAAGGGCGTGGTCACCCCAAGCGGCACCGTCACCGCCGGTAACGCCTCGGGCATCAACGACGGCGCCTGCGCCATCCTGATCGCCTCCGGCAGCGCCGCAACACGCTTTGGCCTCACCCCGCGCGCGCGCATCGTCGGCATGGCCCTGGCCGGCCTGGAACCGCGCATCATGGGCTTTGGCCCGTCGCCAGCCACCAAAAAAGTGCTGGCGATGACGGGATTGAGCATCGGCCAGATGGATGTGATCGAGTTGAACGAAGCCTTCGCCGCGCAGGGCCTGGCGGTCACGCGCGACCTGGGTCTGGCCGACGATGCCGCCCACGTCAACCCGAACGGCGGGGCGATCGCCATCGGCCACCCGCTGGGCGCGTCCGGCGCGCGCCTGGTGCTGGCGGCCGTCAACCAGTTGCACCGCACCGGCGGGCGCTATGCGCTGTGTACGATGTGCATCGGCGTCGGACAGGGCATTGCCCTGGTCATCGAAAAAGGTTAAGGTGCGCGCCATGGTCAAGGTCTACGCAATCAATGGCGCCACGCCGGTGGTCCATCCCAGCGCGTACGTGCATCCGAGCGCGGTACTGATCGGCGACGTGATCGTCGGCCCGCGCTGCTACGTCGGCCCGCTGGCCTCGATGCGCGGCGACTTTGGCCGGCTGATTTTGGAAGAAGGCGCCAACCTGCAAGACACCTGCGTCATGCATGGTTTTCCCGGCGAAGACACGGTGGTCGAAGTCGATGGCCACATCGGCCACGGCGCGGTGCTGCACGGCTGCCGCGTCAAGCGCAACGCCATGGTCGGCATGAACGCCGTGGTGATGGACCGCGCCGTGGTGGGCGAGGAATCGATTGTCGCCGCCATGAGTTTCGTCAAGGCCGGCATGATCATCCCGCCGCGCAGCATGGTCATGGGCACGCCGGCGCGTATCATGCGCGAACTGACGGACCAGGAAATCAACTGGAAAAGCTTCGGCACCAAGCAGTACCACGAGCTGGCGGTGCGCTCGATGGAAACCATGCGCGAAGTCGAGGCCCTGACCGAGGTCGAGCCAGACCGCGCGCGCATCGATCTTGGCCCTGACCTGCATACGCATAAAGAATAGACCAGAGAACAGAAAGAGAACCAGGAGAAGACACCATGCAAACCATATCGACCCTGCAAAGCCTGATCGGCGGGCGCTGGCTCGGCGCCGAAGCGTCGGTGCCGCTGCACAGCGCACTCAATAACAGCCTGATTTACCATACCCACGCCGAAAAAATCGACTTCGACGAGGCAGTCACCTACGCGCGCAGCACCGGCGTGCCGGCCCTGATGTCGCTCGACTTCCAGAAGCGCGCCGCCTGCCTCAAGGCGCTGGCGCTGTACCTGATGGAGCGCAAGGAAGAGCTGTACGCGATTTCGCACCTGACCGGCGCGACCCGCCCGGACAGCTGGGTCGATATCGAAGGCGGCATCGGCACCCTGTTCGCCTACGCCAGCATGGGCAGCCGCGAACTCCCGTCGAGCAACGTGCTGCACGAAGGCCCGGCGCTCGCGCTGGGCAAGAACGGCGGCTTTGCCGGCACCCACATTTTGGTGCCGCGCGGCGGGCTGGCGGTGCATATCAACGCCTTCAACTTCCCGATCTGGGGCCTGCTCGAAAAATTCGCGCCGAGTTTTCTGGCGGCGATGCCGTGCATCGGCAAACCCGCCACCGCCACCAGCTACCTGACCGAAGCCGTGGTACGGATGATGCACGAGTCAGGCCTGTTGCCGGCCGGCGCCCTGCAACTGGTCATCGGCAGCACCGGCGACCTGCTCGACCGCCTCACCGGCGCCGACGTGGTGACCTTTACCGGGTCGGCCGATACCGCCGCCAAGCTGCGCGTGAACAAAAACCTGATCGCCCATTCGGTGCCGTTTACCGCCGAAGCCGATTCGCTCAACTGCGCCATCTTGGGCCCGGACGTCACGCCCGATGATGTGGAGTTCGACCTGTTCGTCAAGGAAGTCGCGCGCGAGATGACCGGCAAGGCTGGCCAGAAATGCACCGCGATCCGCCGCATCATCGTGCCCAAGCAGCACGTGGAAGCGGTGGGCGAGCGCCTGCGCGAACGGCTGGCGAAAATTGTGGTGGGCGACCCGTCGGTGAAAGAGGTGCGCATGGGCGCACTGGCGTCGATGGACCAGCACCGCGATGTCAGCGAGCGGGTCGAACTGCTCGCGCGCGGCAACGAGATTTTGTTCGGCGCCAAGGATGGCTTCAATCCGGTGGGCGAGGGCGCGGCCAATGGCGCGTTCTTCTCGCCGACCCTGCTGCTGTGCCGCGACGGCATGAACAACGACGCCGTGCATGACATCGAAGCCTTCGGCCCGGTCAGCACCATGATGACCTATTCCGATCTGGACGAAGCCCTGGCCCTGGCCGCGCGCGGCAAGGGCAGCCTGGTCAGCACCCTGGTGACCAAGGATACGGCGATTGCGGCGCGCGCGGTGCCGGTGGCGGCGGCCTCGCACGGGCGCGTGCTGGTGCTTGAGCGCGAAGCGGCGGTCGATTCGACCGGGCACGGTTCGCCCCTGCCGCAGTTGAAGCACGGCGGTCCGGGACGCGCCGGCGGCGGCGAGGAACTGGGCGGCATCCGTGCGGTGCGCCACTTCCTGCAGCGCGCCGCGGTGCAGGGTTCGCCGACCATGCTGGCCGCGATCACGGGCGAGTACGTGCGCGGCGCGGCCGTGCGCGAGGGCGACGTACACCCGTTCCGCAAGTATTTCGAGGAACTGCAGATGGGCGACTCGCTGCTCACGCACCGGCGCACGGTAAGCGAGGCCGATATCGTCAACTTCGGCGGCATCTCGGGCGACTATTTCTACATGCACTTCGACGAGATCGCGGCCAAGGATTCGCAGTTCGGCAAGCGCATCGCACACGGCTACTTCGTGCTGTCGGCGGCGGCGGGCTTGTTCGTCTCGCCGGCGCCGGGACCGGTGCTGGCCAATTACGGGCTGGATAACCTGCGCTTCATTACGCCGGTGGCGATTGGCGACACCATCCGCGCACGGTTGACGTGCAAGCGCAAGGTGGACCGCAACCGCACCGATGACAAGGGCGTGGGACAGGGCGTGGTGGCGTGGGATGTGCAGGTCACCAACCAGCATGACGAGCTGGTGGCCAGTTACGATATTTTGACGCTGGTGATGAAGAAGGGCTGATGGGCGTAAAACGCCGCGTAAGCCGCTTTAGCCCGCACACTCAAGACCGTCTTTCCCGCGAAGGCGGGAATCCAATTTTGTCGCTAGGCGACGGTGCCTTGGATTCCCGCCAAGGGGGCCGCCGAGGCTGGGAAAGACGGTCTTTAGGCTAACGCTACTGGCACGTGTACGGGCTTTTTACACAAACCCCATATTGCGCGTACTCGCGTTGTAATTCCCCAAATTCGGCAGCAAGGCCAGCAACTCGCTGTTCGACACCCCCAGCCACGCGCCCATGGTGGCCGCGAACTGGTCCACCGACGTGGTCGGCAGCAAGCGCCCCTGGCCCACATCATCCGGGCCGCCATTGGCCACGATCGGCGCAACGCCGTAAAAGCGCTTGCCCTTGACCGCCCCGCCCATCACAAAATGCATGCTGCCCCAGCCGTGGTCCGAGCCGTCGGCGTTGCCGGCCATGGTGCGCCCGAAGTCCGACGCGGTGAAAGTGGTGACCTTGTCGGCCAAGCCCAACTCCACCGTCGCCGCATAAAACGCCGCCATCGCGTCTCCCAGCTTGGTCATCAGGACCGGATGGTTGGTGGCCATGCCGTCATGCGTGTCGAAGCCGCCCATGGACACGAAAAACACTTGCCGCTTCGCCCCCAGGGTCGGGCCGGCGGCGATCATGCGTGCCACCAGTTTCAACTGGTCGCCCAGGTTGTTGCCGGTCGGGAACGCGGTTTTCGGCGCCGGCGTCGAGGTCAAGGCTCCGGTCAGCACTTCATTGGCTTCGATCGAGCGCTTGCCGATGCGGTTGTATTCGTTTTCCAGCACATTGCTGCGCTGCTGCGTCATCAGTGTGCGCAGTGCCGTCGAGGCCGCCGCCGAACTGAACAGCGAACCCTTCAGCCCCGCCAGCGGCACCGATCCACTGGTCGACACCTGATATTGCACAGCATTGTTGCCCGACAAGAAAACCGCATTACTCGACACATTGATGCAGGTAAAGGTCGAGTGCGTGTTGCTGGCCTGGAACAGGTCGCCGATGCGCCCGCCCCAGCCGGAGGTGGCGCCTTCCGGCGACGAGGACTGGAACACCGATTGCTGGTCGTTGTGCGAAAACAGTTTCGGCGGCAGGCGCCCGGTCTTCTGGGTGAACTGGAGCTTGGTGGTCGGCTGCACCAGGTTGCCCACGTTCAAGATCACGGCCAGCTTGCCGTCGTTAAACAGCGGCACCAGCGGCGCCAGGTTGGGCGCCAGCGCGTACTGATGCTGGAAACCGGCCGAATCGACCGGTACCACGGTCGGGGTCAGCGCGGTGGCGGCCAGGGCGGCGCGGCTGTGCGCAAAATTGGGCCGGTACGACTGGTACAGCGCGTGACTGCCGGCATCGTAGGGCGTGACGGTGTTGGCGTAGTCGTTGCCGCCGTACAGAAACACGCACACCAGCGCCTTGTAATCGGTGGCCGTGGCCGCGCTGGCCTCGGACATGGCGGCGATGTTGATCGCCCACGGCGCGGCCACGCCGGCGACCGACAGGGCGGAAGCGCGTTGCAGAAAGGCGCGGCGCGATGCATTGGTTCCATTTTTGTTGTGCATGGCTGCTCCTATTTCTGAACGATAAATTCGGGTGAGGCAAGCACCAGCACCAGGGCGGCGTAGATGCGGTTCAGGCGGTGCGCCTCGGTGGTTTTCGGAATCGAATCGATCCCGCCCTTGATCAGGTTGAGCGTGGCCGGCGTCAGTTGCCCGCCCGCCAGCAGCAGGTTCAGCTCGTTGACCAGGTTGTCGGACACCTCCGCCAGCGGCAGCCAAGCGCTGTAGTCGGCCTTGACGTCGCCCACGCCCCGGCTGACCACGCCCTGCATGTAGTTGACATAGCCGACCACGGTCGATTCATTGGTGATCTGGAATTCTGGCGCCACCATGCGCGCGTTGGCAATGGCGCTGTTGGGCGGCACGTAGCCGGGACGGAAGAAATTGAATACCGTACTGGAACGGCCTGGGCTTTGTCCGAGGCGCGTGCCGGGGTCGGATGTGTTGCCGATCGCCCAAGCGTCCGACGGCGAACCGGCCTTGAACGCACGCGCCCACGCGGTAAAGCGCAGCACCGGCTCGCGCAGCTTGCCGAAGTTGGGATCGCTCAAGTGCTTGGGGTTGCGCGCCTCGTCGTCGAGCAGGATGGCCGAGACGACCTTGGCCAGGTTGCCCTTGACGCCCTTGCCATCGTTGTTGAACACCGCGGTCACGCGGGACACATAGGCGGGCGACGGGTTGCTCGTGACCAGGCGCTGGATCAACTGGCGGCCGATGAACGGGGCCACATTGGCATGGCCGAAGATGGTGTCGAGCGCGAGGGTCAGGCTGGTCAGGGCGTCGGTGCCGGCGGGAATGCCGCTGCCGAGGAAGTTCTTGGGGCCCGATTCGTGCCGGTTGGCCGAGACGATCATCGGGCGGCGCTTGTAGTCCGGCGAATTCATGTCGCCGCCGGCCAGGTCGTAGCCCCAGCCGGTGAACACGCGCGCCAGGCCGGTGATGTCTTCCAGGGTATAGGTTTCCTGCTGCAGCCCGCTGCTGAGTTTGGGCGTGCCGTCGTTGTTCAGCTGCACCAGGCCGATGGTAAACAACTGCATGACTTCGCGCGCATAGTTTTCGTCGGGCAGGGCGCCGGTGCTGGTGTTGAGCTTGACGTTGCCCCGGTAGGTCAGGTATTCGCCCATCGGCGCGCTCAGCGAGACTTGCTGGAGCAGGGTGCGATAGTTGCCGAAGGCGTGGGACTCGAGCAAGTCCATGTGCGCGACGCCGGAAAAATTGCTCCAGCTGGCGCTGAAACCGCTGATCGACGCCACCACGATTTCGGACAGCGCCAGGGTGACGCGCTGGCGCAAGGTGTCGGGCGCGCTGATCATCTTGCGCCAGAAGGCCGCATCGTGGCCGTTTTCGGTGTTCTTGAGGTCGGACGTGTTGAATTTTTTGCCGACCAGGTAATCCCAGCGCGATTCGCCGCGCGGCATGGCGATCTGCTCGTTGATCCAGCCGGCGTAGCCGAGTTGCTGCACCCGGGCAATTTGCTCGCGCGTGGCTCCCATCGAGGCCTGGGCCAGGAAGCGCGAGGCTTCGGCGGGAGTGATTTTTGCGACGACCGGCGTCGGGGTTGGGGTTGGCGTTGGCGTGGGGGTTGGCGTGGGGGTCGGGGTTGGCGTCGGCGTCGGGGTCGGCGTCGGCGGCGGCGTCGGGGTCGGAGGCGGCGGGGGCGTCGGCGCGGGGGGCGTCGGGGGTGGCGCGCCGGGAGTGGGGCGCGCGGGCGTCGGGAGGTCCGGGGTCGGCGTCATTGGCGTCGTCACATCCGGGGTCGGCGTTACCGGCGTCATTGGTGTCGTCACGTCCGGCATCGTCATGTCCGGGACCGTCATGTCCGGTGTCGGCACGGTCGGCGTCGGTGCGGGACCGGCCGTGCCTGGCACTGGCGTCGGCGCCGTCGGGAACGGCGTTGGCACAGCCGGTGTCGGCACGATCACCGGCGGGGCCGATACCCCCGTGGGAATGGCGGAGCTTTCACCGCCGCCACCGCAGGCTGCCAGCACGGCGCCGGACAGCAGGGCGGTGGTCGTCGTGGCCAGCCTGACGCCCGAAATCGATTCATCGCCAGCAACATCAAGCTGGATGGTTGACATGATGGCGTCGACGCCAGCGTCATCCTCGACACTTGCGTCGAGTAGTTGTTGCTCTTGCATGAAATTGTTCCCGGTGTGTCCACGACCAGAGATAATAGATGATTAGTGGAAACAAATAAACGCCGTGTTTTGTTTTTTTTGTAACAAGCGTGCGATTTTCACCTTGTTTGCAACACTGTTTCAGGCTTTTAGGTGTGAAGGCGTTGGTATATGGATATGACGGTTCGTCAGCAGCCTTGCATAAATTGAATCATTGTGCGCCGCACCTGGCGACGCCCATGACGCCGTTCAGCGGCTGGGGCCGAACGGATCGTCGATCGAGTGCGCCGGTTCGGTGAACCACTTCGGTCCCGTGGCAGTCATGTAAAAGTGGTCTTCGTGACGCACGCCGAATTCGCCGGGGATGCAGATCATCGGTTCGTTCGAAAAGCACATGCCCACGGCGAGCGGCGTGTTGTCGCTGCCGACCAGGTAGGGCCACTCGTGGATATCCATGCCGATGCCGTGGCCGGTGCGGTGCGGCAGGCCTGGCAGCTTGTAGCCGGGACCGAAGCCGTTCGATTCGAGCGAGGCGCGCGCGGCGGCATCGACCTCGCGGCACGGCACGCCCAGTTGCGCCGCACCGAAGGCGGCCAGCTGCGCCGCCTTCTCGGCATTCCACACGAAGCGCTGGCGCGCGCTGATCTCGCCGAACACATAGGTGCGGGTGATGTCCGAAATGTAGCCATGCACCTGGCAGCCTGTATCGATCAGCACCACGTCGCCCGCTTTCAGGGTTTGGGCATAACTGACGCCGTGCGGATAGGCGGTTGCCTCGCCGAACAGCACGATGCAAAAGTACGATCCGGGCGCACCGACCTTGCGGTGCGCACGCGCGATGAAGTCGCTCACCTCCACCGTGGTGATCCCTTCATGCAGGATGGCGGCGGCGGCTTTGTGTACTTCCAGGGTCATGTCCTTCACACGCTGCATCAGCGCGATTTCGGCGGGCGACTTGCGCGCGCGGCAGAACGCCGTGACGCTCTTGGCGTTTTCCAGCGCGTAGCCGGCGGCCAGCGGGGCAATACCGTCGGCGATGAAGAACGCCGCGCTCTCGCAGATGCCGATGCGCGGCGGACGCGCCGGATCGGGCTTGACGCCCATGCGCCCCAGCACGTCGATGAACAACTGGTAGGGGCTCTCGTGCTCCTCCCAGCAATTGACCTTGCCCTTGACCAGCATGAAGTCGGTCAGCGAGCCTTCCTCGAACACCGGTGCAATGTATTCGAGCGCGCCCACGGCCGGCAAAATGGCGCCGACCATGCGTTCGCTGGCATACCACTTGGTGCCGGTGAAGTAGCGCATGTTGGTGCCGGCGTTGAGGAACACCGCGCCGATGCCCTGTTCCAGCATGAAGGCCTGGGCGCGGGCGATGCGCTCTTCGTGTTCCTGCCGGCCGATCGGGGCCATGCCGCCGGTCATGTCGGACAAGGCGGCCAGCGCCTCGCCGATGGTTTTACCGCCGATGTTCAATGCGTTCATTGTGCTCATTTCTTTTTCGCGTCTGCGTCGCTGTCGGTTGAAAAGTTCAGTTCCGGCGTGCTGTCTTCATCCTTCTTGCCGGCGTCGCCGGACGGCAGTTGCAGCGCTTCGGTGTCGGCGGCCGGCGCGTCGATCTTCAGTTCGATCGATTCGTTCATGTCCACCTTTTTCTCGACCGAGACCAGGTGCGGGAACAGGATGATGAGGGCGACCATGATCACCTGGATCACCACGAACGGGATCGCGCCCCAATAGATATCGGATGTCTTGACCTCTTTCGGCGCCACCGACCGTAAATAGAACAGCGCGAAGCCGAACGGCGGATGCATGAAGGAGGTCTGCATGTTCACGCCCAGCAGCACGCCGAACCAGATCAGGTCGATGCCGAGCTTGTTGGCCACGGGGCCGACCAGCGGCACCAGGATGAAGGCCAGCTCGAAGAAGTCGAGGAAGAAGGCCAGGATGAAGAACATGACGTTGACCACGACCAGGAAGCCGGTCACCCCGCCCGGAAGGCCGGTCAGCAGGTGCTCGACCCACAGGTCGCCGTCCACGCCACGGAACACCAGCGCAAAGACGGTCGAACCGATCAGGATGAACATGACGAAGCACGACAGGCGCGTGGTCGAGTTCATGGCTTGCTTGAGCAGGCTCCAGGACAGGCGCCCGTTGAGGATCGCCAGCAGGATGGCGCCCATCGCGCCCATGCCGCCGCCTTCGGTCGGGGTGGCGATGCCGACGAAAATCGTGCCCAGCACCAGGAAGATCAGCGCCAGCGGCGGCACCAGCACGAACACCACTTTTTCGGCCATGCGCGAGAGCAGGCCGAGCTTGAACTTGCGGTTCGCCAGCGCGAACGCGAAGGCCAGCGCCACGCCGGCCGAGGCGGCGTACACGCCCAGTTCATCCTTGCCCAAGTGCGGGTGGCTGGCGCCCCAGAACCAGGCGAAGCCATACGACACGGCGACCGTGCCGATCACCATCAACAGCAGCGACACGGCGCCGCTGTCGCCGTTCGGCTCTTTCAGGTTGCGCGCTTCGGGCGGCAGCGCCGGCACATGGTGCGGCTTGAAGATCGACAGGGCCAGCACATAGCCGGCATACATCGTGGTGAGCATCAGGCCAGGGATGAAAGCGGCCTTGTACATGTCGCCCACCGACTTGCCCAGCTGGTCGGCCATCACGATCAGCACCAGCGAGGGCGGGATGATCTGGGCCAGGGTGCCGGAAGCGGCGATCACGCCGGACGCCAGGCGCTTGTCGTACCCATAGCGCAGCATCACCGGCAGCGAAATGAGGCCCATCGAAATGACCGATGCGGCCACCACGCCGGTGGTCGCGGCCAGCAGCGCGCCGACGAAAATGACGGCATACGCCACCCCACCGCGAATCGGCCCGAACAGCTGGCCGATGGTGTCGAGCAGGTCCTCCGCCATCCCCGACCTTTCCAGGATCAGTCCCATGAAGGTAAAGAAGGGGATCGCCAGCAGGTTTTCGCTGGCCATGATGCCGAAGATCCGGTTGGGCAGCGCCTGCAGCAGTTCGGGTTTGAGCAAACCGAGCTCGATGCCGACCAGGGCGAAAAACAGGCCGTTGGCGGCCAGTGAAAATGCGACCGGAAAACCGGACAGCAAGAAGATGACCAGCGCCCCAAACATGATGGGCGCCAGGTTGGCGATGATGAATTGTTCCATGTGTCCCTGAGCGAAGTGGCTGTGTGCTGGATTGAAGCTTTAACCTTGCTGCTTTAACCGGATTAACCGATGTTGTTGGCGGCCTTGATTGCGTCGATCTCGTCCTGCGGCGTGGTGGCCTGCTTGGAAAACGAGCTGGCGTCGATGCGTCCGGCCAGGTAGGCGATGCGCTTCATGATTTCGGACAGGCCTTGCAGGATAATCAGCGCAAAGGCGACCGGAATGAGCAGTTTGGCGGGCCACACGATCAGGCCACCGGCGTTGCTCGACATTTCGCCGCTCTCGATCGAGATGCGCGCGAAGGGAATGCTGTACCAGAGGATCAGCAGCGAGACGGGGAGCAGGAACAGCAGGAAGCCGACGATGTCGATCCAGACCTGGGTGCGTTTCGAAAAACGCCCGACGATGACGTCGATGCGCACATGCTCGTCGCGCTTGAGCGTGTAGGCCGAGGCCAGCATGAACATGGCGCCATACAGGTACCACTGGATTTCGAGCCAGGCGTTCGAGCTGGTATGGAAGATATAGCGGATCAGGGCATTGCCGGCGCAGATGATCACTGCGGCCAGCAAGGCCCAGCTGACGACGCTGGCGATCTTCTCGTTGAGAGTATCGATCGCGCGCGACAGCACGACAAAAAGTGACATGAGCATGGTGCTGGTATCTCCGGTAGTTTCAAACAATAAGTTCAAAAACAAGCACAGTCGCCGGCGTCTTGCGCGCCGGTCGGCTTAAGAGCCTATCTCAGTAGATCGGAGTCGCTGCTGGCGCGCCTGGCAAGCGAGTGCCGCGTTGCTCGTCGTTGCATGGCTAGCCATGCGGCCTCCTCGCGCCTTGCCCTCGCTTGCCATGCATCGCCTACGCGCATGTCGCCATCAGCTTCCCCCGATCTACTGAGATAGGCTCTGAATACTGGTCACTGTCGGTGCGCTACCCGGCCAGTTGGGCGCGCACGCGGGCGATCGCGGCGCGCACCTGGCGCGGCGCGGTGCCGCCCACATGGTCGCGCGCCGCCACCGAGCCTTCCAGGGTCAGCACCGCGAACACGTCCTCGCCGATCAGGCTTGAGAACGCGCGCAGCTGGTCCAGCGACATCTCGGCCAGGTCGCATTTGAGGTCGTCGCAGGCCCGCACCGCGCGCGCCACGGCTTCGTGGGCGTCGCGGAACGGCAAGCCTTTCTTGACCAGGTAGTCGGCCAGGTCGGTCGCGGTGGCGTAGCCCTGCAGGGCGGCGGCGCGCATGTTTTCCGGCTTGACCGTGATTGCGCCGGCCATGTCGGCAAAAATGCGCAGGGTGTCGACCAGGGTGTCGACGGTGTCGAACAGCGGCTCCTTGTCTTCCTGGTTGTCCTTGTTGTAGGCCAGCGGCTGGCCTTTCATCAGGGTCAGGAGGCTCGTCAAGTGGCCGTAGACACGCCCGGTTTTACCGCGCGCCAGTTCCGGCACGTCCGGGTTTTTCTTTTGCGGCATGATCGACGAACC
This sequence comes from Massilia genomosp. 1, assembly GCF_011682185.1. Taxonomy (NCBI): domain Bacteria; kingdom Pseudomonadati; phylum Pseudomonadota; class Betaproteobacteria; order Burkholderiales; family Oxalobacteraceae; genus Massilia; species Massilia genomosp. 1. Next base: position 17,061 of record NZ_WHJF01000027.1, on the reverse strand, counting down.
CGTGCAGAAGCGGTCGGCGATGTCGATGAAGCCGACCCGTGGACTCATCCAGATCACCAGTTCTTCGGACATGCGCGAGATGTGCGTCATGACCAGGGCGCCGGCGGCGCAGAACTCGATCGCGAAATCGCGGTCCGAGACGGCGTCGAGCGAATTGTGGCAAACGTCGTCGAAGCCGAGCGTGCGGGCGACCCGTTCGCGGTCGATCGGGAAGGTGGTGCCGGCCAGTGCGGCGGCGCCCAGCGGCAGGCGGTTGACGCGCTTGCGGGTGTCCTGCATGCGTTCGACGTCGCGCCCGAACATCTCGACGTAGGCCAGCATGTGGTGGCCGAAGGTGATCGGCTGCGCCACCTGCATGTGGGTAAAGCCGGGCATGATGGTGTCGGCGTTCTGTTCCGCCAGGTCGGTGAGGGCGGTGCGCAGGCCGTTCAGCAGCACCACGATGTCGTCGATGGCGGTGCGTACGTACAGGCGGATGTCGGTCGCCACCTGGTCGTTGCGCGAGCGGCCCGTGTGCAGGCGCTTGCCGGCGTCGCCAACCAGTTCGGTCAGGCGTTTTTCGATATTCAGGTGAACGTCTTCCAGGTCGAGCAGCCATTCGAAGCTGCCGGCCTCGATTTCGCCCTTGATCTGGGCCATGCCACGTTCGATGTCGGCGCGGTCTTCGGCGCTGATGATCTGTTGGGCGGCCAGCATTTCGGCGTGCGCGAGCGAGCCGGCGATATCGAACAGGGCCAGGCGTTTATCGAAAAAGACGGAAGCGGTGTAGCGTTTGACGAGGTCGGAGACGGGTTCTGAAAAGCGCGCCGACCAGGCTTCGCCCTTCTTTGAAAGTTGTGCGGTCATGTGAATAGTTCCTTTACGTTACCTGATTATAAACAAGGAAAGCGGGCTGCGGGCAATTCCTGTTGGGGGTTGTATGGGTGTTCCGAATTCGCGCGCGGGCCTTGCGCTCGCGGCGAACGAAGGTAGAATTGTTTCTTTTCACGGGATGCGTCCAGCCATGTCCAATTTACAGATCAGTACCGACCGCTCGCAGCTCGATGTGCCGATGATTTATCGCTTTCTGAGCGAGCAGTCGACGTGGGCGGTCGGCATTTCGCGCCCCGTGGTCGAGCGTGCGATCGAAAATTCCCTGTGTTTCGGAGGCTATGTCGATGGCCGCCAGGTGGCGTTTGCGCGGGTGATTACCGATTTTGCGACTTTTGGTAACTTGGTGGATGTCTTTGTGATTCCAGAATACCGCGGGCGCGGATTCAGCAAGGAGATCATGAAGGCGGTATTGGCGCATCCGAGCCTGAAAGGGCTGCGCAGGTTGACCCTGGCGACGGGGGACGCGCATGCCTTGTATGCGCAGTTCGGGTTTACCCTGCCGCAGCGGCCGGAGTCGCTGATGGAGCGGTATTTCCCGAATATCTACGTTAGCTGAACCCCGTCATTCCCGCGCAGGCGGGAACCCAAGTTCGTCGATTAGCCTGCGACTGCAGCACGAACTTGGGTTCCCGCCTTCGCGGGAACGACGGTGCGGCCTTAACTCCAGTTAGTCAACGCCGGCGGAATCAGCAACAGCAGCGCCATCACAAAATACGCCAGTTGCAGCGGCACCATCCACTTGGCCCAGGTAATCCACGGAATGCGCGCCAGGGCCAGCACCCCCACCGTCACGCCGGACGTCGGAATCATCGGCAAGGTCAGTTCGCCCAGCTGGAACGCCAGCACCGCGGTCTGCCTCGAAATACCCACCAGATCGGCCAGCGGCGCCATGATCGGCATGGTCAGCGCGGCCTGCCCGGTCCCCGAGTGGAGGAAGAAGTTAATCACCGTCTGGATGATGAACATCTTCTGCGCCGCGAATACCGGATTGGCCGACTGCACCAGCGGCACCAGCGCGTGCAGCATGGTGTCGATGATCTTGGCATCCTGCGCCAGGATCATGGTGCCGCGCGCCAGCGCAATCACCAGCGCGGTGCCGACCAGGTCGCGCGCGCCATGCAGAAAGGCCGCCACGAATTCGTCGCTGTCGAGCCGCCCGATCACGCCGACCACGATCGCCATCACCATGAACAGCGCGGCGATCTCGTTGATGTACCAGCCGAAGTGGATCACCCCGACCACCATGGCCGTCATGAAGCCGATGAACAGCAGCAGCACGATCGCGTGGGTGGTCGTCATGCCGGCCAGGTTGGCCAGGGCGGCGCTGCTTTCCTTGCGCTTTTCGATATCGAGCGCGTAGGAGGGGCTGCGGGTCGGATCCTTCTTGATGCGCGCCGCGTACCACATCAGGAAGGCGATGGTGAGGGCGGTGGCCACGAACCAGACGATGAGGCGGTAGCCGATCCCGGAGAACATCTGGATCCCGGCGATTTTTTGCGCGACGCCGACGTTGAACGGATTTAAGAACGCCGCCGCGAAGCCCACCTGCGCGCTCAGGAAGGGAATCGATACGCCGATGATCGAGTCGTAGCCCAGCGCGAGCGCCAGCGGCACGAAAATGAGCACGAACGGAATCGACTCCTCGCTCATGCCGAAGGTGGCGCCCCCCAGCGAGAAGATGGTCACGAACACCGGAATGAGCATCGCGCGCACGAAGGCCGAATGGGTATGCGCGCGCGCCACGCTGCGGATCATGGCGTCGAGCGCCTCGGTCTTTTGCAGCACCGCAAAGGCGCCGCCGACGATCAGCACGAAGCCGATGATCTGGGCCGCCTCGACGAAGCCTTTGATCGGCGCCATCATCAGCGCCACGAAGCCTTGCGGATTACTTTGCACGTACTGGAAGGAGGCCGGGTCGATGCGCGGCTTGCCGTCGACCATGATGGTGCCGTACTGGCCACCCGGCACCAGCCAGGTGGCCACGGCGATCATCGCCAGGATCAGGAACAGCAGGACGAAGGTATTGGGGATGCGCAGTTTCATTGGCTGAGCAGCTTTCCGGCGCGGTAGGCCACGGCGCCGGCGACCTTGCCGACCGCCATGCCGCGCAGCAGATGGCGGTGCGCGGTGCGCGCAAAAAACACGCCGTCGACACTGCAGCGCAAGGTGGTGGTGCGCCCGCTGACCGGTTCGATCAGGTCGGCGATGGCGTCGCCGGCCTTGACCTTCTCGCCCAACTGCTTGAGGAACACCAGCACGCCGGCATGCGGCGCGGCGATCGGCTCCACCCCTTCGAGCGGGGTCGGTGCGCACAGGGGGGCGGGCAATGCGGCCAGCGGCATGTCGAGCACGCCCGCGTGCGCCAAAAACCGCAGCAGGGCGCGCGCGTCGCCCCCGGCCAGCTCGTAGTTCACATCGCGTTCGCCGCGCAGTTCCACGGTAGTCGACAGGCAGGCCGGCGGAATCGGGAAGGCCGGGCCGAAGTGCGCCGCCAGGTCCCACCACAGGCGCGAACACGCTTCGTCGAACGGCTCGCCGCCCGCTTCCAGCGCCAGCAGCACGCTGTGCGCCTGCATCAGCGCGGCCAGCGGCGCCACCGCGTCGGCCAGCGGGGTGCCTGCGTAAATATGCAGCACCGCCTCGTTATCGCAATGCAGGTCAAGCACGATGTCGGCGTCGATCGCCATCCCGAGCAGGATTTTCTTGAGCGTGTCGGCGTCGGTTTTCGGCTCCCAGGTGGCGACCGAGTCGCGCGCGTGGGCGCGCACCAGGGCCACGTTGGCGTCGGGGTCCGGGCCGAGCAGGCCGGCCAGCGAGGTTTTCAGGTCCTCGGCCACGTGCTTGTAGGCGCGGTTGAAATTGGTCCCGGTGGACAGGTCGAAACGGCCGAACGGCGCGCCGTGGATGGCTTGCGCCAGCCCGATCGGATTGGCCGCCGGGACCAGGATGATCTCGCCGCGGATCTTGCCGGCCGCGTCCAGCGCCTCCAGCTCCTTGCGCAGGAACTGCGCCACCAGCATGGGCGGCACTTCATCGGCGTGCAGGGCGGCCTGGATGTATACCTTCTTGCCGGCGCCCGGCGCACCGAAATGAAAACTGCTCAGTTGCGAGGACATGCTGCTGTCCTCAAGGGAGATGCGGTGGGTGTTTGCTTGCATGATCGGGACCGTGAAATGAAGTCAGCCGGAAGTGTGGCATAAAAAACCGCCGCCGCGCCGGGTCCCTTTCTGGAATACGACATATTATTTCTGAGCGGGGTATCATCTTGCCTGCAACTAACATCGGCTGCGCGCTGGCCTGTCACCGCCTGCGCAGCCCGACCTACCGAATAAAGGAAGAACCACCGATGCTGAACCTGGCCCGCCGATACTTACAGTTCCTGTTGCTCGTCCTGCTGGCGGCGGGTCAGGCGCAGGCAGCGACAGCGGCCGCGCCGGCCATCCCGCCGGGCGGGCCGAAAGGCTCGCTGGTGATCATCGGCGGCGCGCTGCGCGGCGAGAACGCGGCGGTGTGGAAGCGCATCGTGGAACTGGCGGGCGGCCCGGGCGCGCGCATCGCCGTCTTCGGCTCGGCCTCGGCCAGCCCGGACGTCGCGGGCAAGAACAATATCGAGGTGCTCAACTCCTACGGCGCGGACGCCTTTTTCGTTCCCGTGGCCGTCAAGCTCGACAGCCCCGACTACCGCATCGCCGCCAACGACCAGGCCATTGCGGACGCGGTGCGCCACGCCGATGGCGCCTATTTCGTCGGCGGCAACCAGGCCCGCATCACCGAAGCGCTGCGCAAGAAAGACGGCAGCAGCACCCGCGTGCTCGACGCGCTGTGGACCATGTACCGCAACGGCGGCGTCATCGCCGGCACCAGCGCGGGCGCGGCGATCATGAGCGAAACCATGTTCTACGACGCCAGTTCGGTGCTCTCGACCCTCAAGCGCGGCGTGGCCGACGGCATGGAACTGTCGCCGGGCCTGGGTTTTGTCGGCAAGGATGTGTTTGTGGACCAGCACTTGCTGGTGCGCGGGCGCTTCGGGCGCATGCTGCCGGCCATGCTGGCCAAGGGCTACAAGACGGGACTGGGGATCGACGAGAACACGTCGATGATCATTCATGGCAACCGCGATGTGGAAGTGCTCGGCTACAAGGGCGCGCTGTTGATCGACTTGAGCGGCGCCACCTTCACGCCGGGCGACTTCAACGTCAGTAACGCCAAACTCAGTTACCTCGATAACGGCGACCGCTTCAATCTGCAGAATGGGGTATTTACGCCGTCGCCCGAAAAGCTGGCCAACAAGCTCGATCCGGCCAAGCCGTATTATCGCGGCCCGCTGTTCTTTGCCGATATTCTCGGTAACACGACCGTGGTGGACCTGATGCACCGCCTGATCGACAGCGACCAGACCGACGCCATCGGCCTGACCCTGGGCAGCCCGCGCGACCTGCAGCCGGAACTCGGCTTCGAATTCCGCTTTAGCCGCACCAAGGAAAGCATCGGCTACGTATCCGCCATTTCGGATATGAACTCGGTCTTCAATATCCGCCTCGACGTGCTGCCGATCCTGATCCGCCAGCCGCTGTACCAGTACAAGTAAACGCTACAGGTAGCGCACCCAGGCCTGGGTGCTGGCCCGCTTGTAGCGCCCGAACCAGCGGCACGGATAGTACAGCGCCGCGATCACCGCCACCGACCAAAGCCACACTTCCCCGATTCCGCCCGCCTGGTGCGGCTGCCCGTCCGCCAGGGCGGCCGTCAGCTCGCGCAGCGCGAGCAGCAGGTACAGGTGCGCCAGGTAGTAGAACAAGGGCGCAGCGCCAAACGTGGCGCACAAGGCCAGCACGCGCTCGTTGGCCACGCGTGTGCATGCCGCTTCCATCGACGCCAGTGCGATCAGGCCCACGCCGAGCGTCATCAGCAAGAAGTTGAACGAGGGCGGGTACTTGGTCAGGTTCAGGAACGACATGACCGTGTGCAGCGGGTCGGCCTGCACGCTCCATGGCAGCGCCTCGCCATAGATGTTAAAGCCGCGCAGCAGGGCAAGCAGCAGCAGGCAGGCCGCGCCCGCCAGCAGCAGGATGCGGCGCCGCGCGCCCGGCTCCACCTTGTTCGAGAACAGCGGGCCGGCCGCGTAGCCGAGCAAGATCACCCCGATCCACGCCAGCAGCGGATAACTGATCTTGACGCGCACCGGGCCGTCGTTCACCAGGAAGCCGCGTTGTTCGAGCACCGTCCAGGCGCCGTGCGCCAGGCTGCCCGGCTCCAGGCCGGGGAAGGACAAGGCGTTGTGGCCGGCGACGATCACGGCGCCGAGCAGGGCCAGCCAGCGCAGCGGCAGTGTGTGCAGCAGGGCCAGCGCGATCATCGACAGGCCGATGACCCAGATCACCTGCAAATACAGCACCGGCGGCGGAACGCGGCCGGACCACGCAAAACTGACGAACACCAGTTCCAGCACGATCAAGAACAGGCCGCGCTTGAGCAGGAAGCCGCGCGCGCTGCGCGGGCCGGACGCCGGATTGGCGTACAGCCAGGCCGACAGGCCGGTCAGGAACACGAACATCGGGGCGCAGAAGTGCGCCGCCACGCGGCTGAAGAACAGCGCCGGCTCGGTCGTGGCCAGGTCGATCGGGTCGCTCACCTGGCGGTGCAAAAAGAAGGTCTCGCGCGCGTGGTCGAGCGTCATGATCAGGATGATCAGGCCGCGCATCGCGTCGATGGCGGCGATGCGCCTGGTGGGCGCGGCGGCGAGGGTGGTCATGGAGAGCCTCAGAAGCTGTAACTGGCCGTCAGCGTGGCGGCGCGCCCGGTGCCCGGCGCCACCCACACCTGGTTGTACGAGCTCGTATAGTAGGCCTTGTCAAACAGGTTGTCGATATTGAGGGCGATGCGCAGCTTGCGGTACGGCGTCCAGGCCGCCACCAGCTTGACGGTGGCGTAGGCGGGTAGTTCGAAGCTGCTCGAGGCGGCCACGTCGCCCATGCGCTTGCCCACGTAGCTGGCGCCGCCCCCGATGCTGGCGCCGGCGTCGCCCAGCGTGAAGTTCGACACCAGCAGCACGTTGGCGCTGTGGCGCGCCACGTTCGGGAAGCGGCTGCCGGTGCGGATGGTCTGGTCGCCCCTGGTGACGGTGGCGTCGGTCCAGGCGTAGGCGGCGGACAGCTGCAGGCCGCGCGCCACGGCGCCCGACACATCGAGCTCCAGGCCGCGGCTGCCCACTTCCCCGGCGGGGATCGCAAAGTCGGCGTTGGCGGGATTGGTGGTCAGGACGTTCTTCTTGTCGATCTTGTACAGCGCCACGGTGCCGCTGAGTTTTCCGTCCAGGGCGTCGAGTTTGGCGCCCAGCTCATACGACTGGCTCTTTTCGGCTTCGAACGCGCTGTTGTCGATGCTGATGCCGCTGTTCGGGCGGTAGGCGCGCGCCACGGTGGCGTACAGCGAGAGCGCCTTGCCCGGCTGGTACACCAGGCCCGCGCGCGGACTGCTCGCGTGCAGGCTTTGCGCGCTGCCCGCCTTGAGGCGGTTATTGGCGACGCTTTGCTCGGCGCTGTCGTAGCGCACGCCGAGCAGGGCTTTCCACCCGCTGGCGAGGTCGATCTGGTCCTGCGCATAAAAGCCGTGCGCGCGCTGGCGTTCCAGCGTATCGATCGACAGCGTCAAAGGATCGGCCACGGCGCCGTACACCGGCTGGAAAATATCGATCGCGTACGGATTGGCGGTCGAAGGATTGCGGCGCAGCTGCACGCGGCGGTCGTCGAAGCGGTAGGCGTCGACGCCGAACAGCACACTGTGGCGCAGGCCGCCGGTGCCCAGCTTGCCGAGCAGTTCGATGCGGCCCGACATATCGGTCGCCGAAAAATCGCGGTGGCGGCGCTGGCGGCGCAAGGTGCGCCCGTCGGCCAGCAGGTTGTTGGCCTCCGTCGAAAAGCCGGCCAGTTCACTGTCGCGGTACGACAGGCCCGATTGCAGCGACCAGGCGTCGTTGATCGCATGCTGCACGAACAACTGCTGTCCGAGCGACTTGACGGTGACCCGGCCGTCGCCCGGCTCGCCAAGGAAGCGCGATACCGGCAGCGCACCGAGCTTGCCGTGTACCGCCGGCACGCCGCGGTCGAACGGGGCTTTTTGCTGGATCGCTTCGATCTCGTACGAGACCGTGGTGTGCTCGCCGGCCAGCCACACGAACGATGGCGACAGCAGCAAGGTGTCGCGGCGGGCGCTGTCGCGGAAGCTGTCGCCTTGCTGCCAGGCGGCGTTGACGCGGTAGGCCAGGGTGTCGCTCACGGGCCCGGTGAGGTCCGCCGCCGCGCGCCAGGTATTGAAGCTGCCGGCCGAGGCGCTGACGCTGCGCTGCGGGGCGAAGCGCGGCTTTTTGGTGACGATGTTGACCGTGCCTCCCGGCTCGCCACGGCCGTACAGGGCGGCCGAAGGGCCCTTGAGCACTTCGACCGACTGCGTGCTGGCGGTGTCGCGCAAGCCGTTGTAACCGCGGCTGGAACTGAAGCCATTGACCAGGAAATCGGAGCCGAAATTGGGGTCGCCCGTGAAGCCGCGCATGGCGTAGCTGTCCCACAGGCCGCCCAGGTCACTCTGGCGCGCAATGCCGCTGGCCAGGTCGAGCGCCCCGGCCAGGGTGCTCACGCCGGCGTCGCGCAGCACGTCGCTGGTGAGCACGCGCACGCTTTGCGGCAGGTCCAGCAGGCGCGCATCGGTCTTGGTCGCGCCGGTGGCCGACAGGCTGCGATAGTGCTCGCGCTGGCCGCCGATGACGACCGTGCCGCTGGGCGCGGGGGCGGCGTCGGCGGCGATGGCCGCCAGCGGCGTGATACTGGCGAGGAGGGCGGCGGTGGCGGTTTTGATGTGCATGCGTGCATGTCTTCAGGCGTGGGAGGGCCGGGCAAGGCGGGGTTTAATGCAACTGAGTTGCTATAATAGGTCGGATGCCTCTTTAATGCAATAGGCTTGCGTTAGCACTCCGGCCGATGCCGGCGGCGACACGGTGAAACCGGTGTTACTTGCTACTTGTTCGCGTTACAGATATTGCAGACGCCCTTGATCAGGAAGTCGACCTGCTGGCTGGTAAAGCCGGTGGGCAGGGTAATTTGCGCAGGCAGGGCGATGTCGGTAAAACAGGTCACCATCTCGCAGCGGATGCACTGGAAATGCGCGTGCTGGTGCCCGTGCTGGCCGGCGCCGGCGTTGAAGCGCCACACCTGGTCGGCGCCGGCGATGCGATGCACCAATTCGTGTTCGGTCAGCCATTCGAGCACCCGGTACAGGGTGACCGAATCGAGCGCGTCGCCGGCCAGGCCTTCTTGGATGTCGTGGTGGGTCAGGGGCTTGTTTTGCGCCAGCAGGTACGCCAGCACGCGCGAGCGCGGCTTGGTGAGGCGCGCGCCCGTATCGCGGATCAGTGACTCTGCCTGGCTTTCAATCGTTGTGACCATCTTGGCTGGGATTTCAAAGGAAGCGACATGCTACCACGCAGGCGCTGGCCGCAACCACAGCGCCCAGGTTTACAATGCGGGACGATCCACGCTTGCAAGGAAACCGCCATGCCGCTGTCCCCGTTTCGTTTCATGCGCCGCGCCGCCGGCTTGCTGGCGCTGGCCGCCGCCCAGGCGCAGGCCCAGCCGCCGGCCACCGTCCGCGTCGACTACCAGCACAGCGGCAATGCGCTGCTTGAGCAGTACGCGCTCGAACGCGTGCTGATCGAACCGCTGCCGTGGCCGGGCGACCTGTCGCAAAATCTCGACACCAGCAACCGCGGCCAGAACATGGTCGAAGTGGTCGACGCCAAAACCGGCGACCTGCTGTATTCGCGCGGCTTCTCCACCATTTTCGGCGAATGGCGCACCACCGAGGAAGCCAACCGGATCAGCCGCGGCTTCCAGGAGTCGGTGCGCTTTCCAGCCTTCGGCAAGCCGGTCAAGGTGCGGGTACTCAAGCGCGACGAGCGCAATCAGTTTTCGGTGGTGTGGAGCGTCGAGGTGGACCCGGACGCGCCGGACGTGGTGCGCAAACAGGCCCAAGCGCCGGCCAGGCCGATCCCGATCCGCGTCAGCGGGCCGTCGCCGGCCAAGGTCGACCTGCTGGTCATGGGCGACGGCTACAGCGCCGGCGAGATGAAAAAATTCGAGGCCGATGCGCGCCGCCTGGCCGATCATCTGTTTACCGTCTCGCCGTTCAAGGAGCGCGCCGGCGACTTCAATGTATGGGGCATCGCGGTGCCGACCATCGAGTCCGGCGTCTCGCGCCCCTCGACCGGCGTGCATCACGCGTCCGCACTGGGTACGCGCTACGACATCTTCGGCAGCGAGCGTTACGTGCTCACGCTGGACAACCGCGCCCTGCGCGACATCGCCCAGCATGCGCCGTACGAGTTCATCGAAATCCTGGTCAATAACGATACCTACGGCGGCGGCGGCATCTTCGGCCAGTTCAGCACCGCGGCGGCCGGCAACGACTGGGCCAATTACCTGTTCGTACACGAATTCGGCCACCACTTCGCCGGCCTGGCCGACGAGTACTACACCTCGCCCGTGGCTTACCAGTCGAGTTCCGCGCGCATGGAACCGTGGGAGCCGAATGTGACGGCGCTGCGCGACCCGTCCCGGCTGAAATGGCAGCGCCACGTCAAGGAGGGCACGCCGCTGCCGACGGCGTGGCCGAAAGCGCAGTACGAAGAGTACGCGCGCGCCTACCAGAAGCGCCGCGCCGCCCTGCGCGCCGCCAACCGGCCCGAGTCCGACATGAGCGCGCTGTTCCGCGAAGACCTGACCCACACCAATACCCTGTTCGCCAAGGCCATCCACCGGCATGAGGTGGGCGCCTTCGAAGGGGCCAATTACGAGGCGACTGGCTATTACCGGTCGGAAATGCAGTGTTTGATGTTCGACCGAAGTGCAAGATTCTGTAACGTCTGTAACGACGGCATCACCACAATCATCGATTTGTACGCAAAGAAGGGGGCCGGAAAATAGGCTGGGGCCTGCAACGGCGGGCGATCCGCACATGTAGAGGTGCAGTTCGCCTCATTGTAAGTTGCTTTTTGTTAGCTTTATTCTGCGTGCGCTAGCGAACAGACCACCTGTCCAGTAAGACCTATTCTGGACACCGTTCCTTGACGAACTATAAAGTTGAGAACGATAGATGGCGAACGGACTTCGGTCCAAAACGTCCACGAATAAGAAACCCCAACCATTCTTCTAAAGGACTACACCATGAACAAATTACTCGTTACCTTGATCGCCGGCCTGTTCGCTACTTCGGTTTACGCACAAGCACCAGCAGCAACCCCAGCGGTTGTGAAAGCTGAAGCCACCGCCAACAAGGACATCGCCAAAGCCGAAGCCAAGGAAGCCAAAGTGGTTGCCAAGTCGGACGAAAAAGTAAGCAAGGCATCCGCTGACGCTACCGAGAAAAAGACCAAAGCCCACTCGAAAGCCGTCAAAGCGCACGCTGAAGCGACCACCGACGTGGCTAAAGCCGATCCGGAAGACAAAATGAAAGCCGAAGCCAAGGCCGAGAAAAAAGTCGCCAAAGCCAATCTGAAAGCCGAGAAAAAAATGATCAAGGCCGACGAAAAAGCTGAAAAAGTGGCTGTAGAAGCCGGCGCCGACAAGGCAACCGCTGCTGCAAAAACCCACGAAGCGAAAGTTGAAGCCGTTTCGGACGTGAAAAAAGCTGCTGCTAAGCACTAATCGAGCCGCCCTGCTTGCAGGGTGACCGATGTGAAAGCGGGGCAAGCGTTGCTTGATTGGGGTCTGACCTCAATTAAGCAACACTTGCCCCGCTTTTGTTCGTGCATGTCTTTCCCGCCTGCGCGGGAAGTCGTCTCCGGCGGTGCCGGAGACGACCCTGTCAGCCGATCGGTGTCAGCGACATCACCTTGATCTTGGCTGCCAGCGCCTTGCCCTTGCGCGCCCGCTTGCCGAAGTGGACCGCCAGGCTTGACGCCGACAGGTCGACCGCGCGCGGCTTGGCGCCGGCCCAGGTTCCGTGTACGGTCACGCCTTTTTGCGAAATCGGCTGCACCGCCAGCAGCTTTTCCTTCTCATCGAGCTCGATCAGGATCACGCCACGCCCGCCGTTGGTCAAGGTCTTGAGTTCATCCATCCCGAACACCAGCAGCTTGCCGTTTTCCGTCAGGCAGGCCACCGCGCTCGCATTGGCCGCGATCACGCGCGGCGGCAGCGGTTGCGCGCCTTCGTCGAGCGTGATGAAGGACTTGCCGCCCTTGAGCCGGCTGACCATGTCGCCCGCCTTGGCCGCGAAGCCATAACCGGCGTTCGACGCCATCAGCAGCATGGTCTGGGCGCTGCCCGCAAAGAAGTGCGGGATGCGCGCGCCGTTCGGCACATCGACCAGGGTGGTAATCGGCACGCCATCGCCGCGCGCTCCCGGCAAGGCCGCCACCGGCACCGAATACACCTTGCCGTTGTCGCCGAAGCCGAGCAGGATGTCGGTGGTGCGGCATTCAAAGGCCGCGTACAGCGAGTCGCCCGCCTTGAAGGTGAACTGCGCCACGTCGTGTCCCACGCCGGTACGCGCGCGCACCCAGCCTTTGTCGGACACGATCACCGTCACCGGCTCGTCGACCACTTTTTGCTCGGCCACCGCGCGCTGCGCTTCTTCGATCAAGGTGCGGCGCGCGTCGCCGAACTGCTTGGCGTCGCTTTCGATCTCGCGGATGATCAGGCGCTTCATGGTCGACGGGTTCTCGAGGATGTCGCGCAGGCTGCCTTCTTCCTTGCGCAGTTCCGCCAGCGCCTGCTGGATCTTGATCGTCTCCAGGCGCGCCAGCTGGCGCAGGCGCAGTTCCAGGATGTCTTCGGCCTGGATGTCGGAGAGCTTGAATTCGGCGATCAGCGCTTCCTTCGGCTCGTCCGAATTGCGGATGATGTGGATCACCTTGTCGATATTGAGCAGGACCGCTTCGCGTCCTTCCAGGATATGAATGCGGTCGTTGACCTTGCCCAGCCTGAACTCGGTGCGGCGGCGCACCGTCACGAAGCGGAAATCGACCCACTCCTGCAGGATTTCGGTCAGCCCCTTCTGGCGCGGCCGGCCATCGCCGCCGATCATCACCAGGTTGATCGAGCTGGACGACTCGAGCGAGGTATGCGCCAGCAGCATCAGCATGAATTCGGTCTGGTCCTGGTTCTTCGACTTCGGCTCGAATACCAGGCGCACGGCGGCGGCGCGGCCCGATTCGTCGCGGATCGCGTCGAGCGAACCGAGAAAGGTCTGTTTCAAGGCCAGTTGCTCGGGCGAGAGCGCTTTTTTACCGAGCTTGATTTTCGGGTTGGTCAGATCTTCGATCTCTTCGAGCACCTTTTGCGACGACACGCCCGGCGGCAGTTCCGACACCACCGCCTGCCACTGGCCGCGCGCCAGTTCTTCGATCTTCCAGCGCGCGCGCACCTTCATCGACCCGCGTCCGCTGGCGTACATGTCGGCGATCTGCCCCGGCGGCGTGATGATCTGGCCGCCGCCCGGGAAATCCGGCCCCGGAATGATGGCCATCAGTTCGGCGTGGGTGATCTTCGGATTGCGGATCATGGCCACGGTGGCGCGCGCCACTTCGGTCAGGTTGTGCGAGGCGATTTCGGTCGCCAGGCCGACCGCGATGCCCGAGGCGCCGTTCAACAGCACCATCGGCAGGCGCGCCGGCAGCGTTTTCGGTTCGGCGTGTTCGCCGTCGTAGTTGGGCTGGAAGTCGACCGTGCCTTCGTCGATTTCTTCGAGCAGCAGCTTGCCGATGGGCGTCAGGCGCGCCTCGGTGTAGCGCATCGCCGCCGCGCCGTCGCCATCGCGCGAGCCGAAGTTACCCTGGCCGTCGATCAGCGGGTAGCGCAGCGAAAAATCCTGCGCCATGCGCACCAGCGCGTCGTAGATCGACTGGTCGCCGTGCGGGTGCAGTTTCCCCATGACGTCGCCGACCACGGCGGCCGACTTGCTTGGCTTGGCGCTGGCGCCCAGTTTCAGCTCGTTCATGCGGTACAAAATGCGGCGCTGCACGGGCTTTTGGCCGTCGCACACGTCGGGCAGGGCGCGGCCCTTGACGACCGACACGGCGTAATCGAGATAGGCGCGCTCGGCGAAGGTCGACAGGGTCAGCGTTTCGGTGTCGTCCGGCGGTGGCGGCGGTGGCGGGTCAAACAGATTGGTTTGTGAGGACATGTACGTAGGTGCTTATGCGTAGGTGCTGAGTAAAAAAGGAGTGTGTTGGTTCGGGTCTCTGCGTGGCGGGGGGCGGCTGTTACGCCGACCAGCCCCTGCCGCGGACCACGGCGACCCAGTGTTCGACGATACCGGCATCGAGTTTGAGGTCGAGCATCTCGCCATGGTAGCAGTGGACATGTTCGAGCAGTTCGCGCATGCGTTCCGTGAAGGCGGCGTCCGGATACCTGCCGATGACGCCGCGCGGGTCGCCGTCGAGCAGTGCGCGCACCACCTCGTCTTCCAGCGCGAGCTGGCAGAAATGCTGGTATGAGCGCTGGGCGCGCAGGCGCGCCAGCATCATGCCGGTTTCGTCGGGCATCTGGCGGCCCACGAAGCCGGCGTCGTCGACCCAGTTGAAATGGCCCGCCATCGCCTCGCGGAAGTCGTCTTCGCAGCCTTCGCCGGCGCAGTACTGCACGGCGCACTCTTCGAAGTGGTCGCGTACGTCGATGTTGAGCAGTTCCTCGCCGGCGAACAGCTGCGCCAGATGCTCGCGCGGCTTGCTGTGCGCACGCGTCAGGAACGCGGCCCAGACGCGGCGCGCCTGCATGATCGTGGTTTCGGGACCGGTGCCGGGCAGGGGCGCCGGCAGGATCTCGGGCAGGCGATATTGCTCGGGCTTCGGACGCGGGCGCGGCGGCTCGGGCGGCTGCGCCGGCGCGGGTGGCTCGAACGCCGGCGCCGGGGCCGGCGCTTCGGGCGGCGGCGCGGACGGATCGACTTCGTAGCAAGCGCTGTAGACCGGCGCATCCGGATCGAATTCGTAGGCGGCCACGTACACCGGCGCCTCCTCGCGCGGCGGCGCCGGTGCGGGCGGCGCGTCGGGATCGAACTCGTAGGCCGCCACGTAGACCGGCTGCTCGCGATCGTCCTGGCCTTGCCTGGTCTCGGGCGGGGCCGGCTGCTCGTCCGGCCAGTCCAGGTCATTGGCCTGGCGCGCCAGTTGCAGGGCGGCCTGGTAAGCGTCGTTGAGAATCTGGAAGGCGACCGGATCGTCCTCGGGACGGGTGACCTTCAGCCTGGCCGCGTAAGCGCGCTTGATCGCGCGCTCATCGCGGCTGGCCGTCATGCCGAGCACGCTCCAGATGTTCATAAAAACGAACTCCCGCCCAGCTCACGCATGACTTTTGTCAGCGTTTCGTGGGCGCGCCGCATGGCCGTCGGCTGCTGCGTATTGAGCACGCCCGTGAAGGCGGCGATGTGCTCGGCCAGGTAGGCGCGTTCCTGGCCCAGCAACTGCTCGTAGAGGCGGTCGGCCTGGGCCAGCAGGGTGCGGTTTTCGATCTTGTCGCGCGGGTGGATTTTCAGTTCGCTCAGTTCGGCCAGGCGCTTGGCCACTTCGGCCTGGGTCATCACGCCGGCGTTCTCGGTGATGACCAGGGTGTGCTTCTCCAGGCTTGGCTGGAGCGTGATTTCCGCTTCCAGCACGCCGCTGATGTCATACGTGAAGCGCACGTCGGCACTGACTTCGCCCGAGCGTTTCGACTCGATCGGGAAGGCCAGCTTGCCCAGGAAGACGTTGTCCGACACGCGGCGCGACTCGCCCTGGTAGACATGCACCACCAGTTCTTTCTGGTAGTCGCTGATGGTGGTGATCGACTCCACGCGCGAGACCGGCACGGTCGAATTGCGCTCGATGATGGGCAGGTAATGGCCGCCCTCGTACTGGTTGGGACCGATTTCGCGCGCGATCGAGATCCCCAGCGAGTAGGGCGCCACGTCGGTCATCACCACTTCGGAGAGGGCCGCGTCGCGCGCCATCAGGCCGGCCTGCACGGCCGCGCCCAGCGCGATGGCCTGGTCGGGATCGAGATTGATTGACGGGAAGCGCCCGAACATGCGCGAGACCATCTTGCGCACCAGCGGCATGCGGGTGGCGCCCCCGGCCAGCACCACCGAATCGAGTTCGGACGCCTTGATGGTGGCGTCGCGCAGCGCGCGTTCGACCGGGCCGCGCAGGCGCTGCACCAGGTGGTCGCACAGCAGCACGAACAAGTCTTCGGTCAGGTCCAGGCTGTACTCCTTGCCGGCGCTGGTGTAGGCCATGCGCGCGCTCAGGCTGTCGGACAGGGCGCGCTTGGCGCGTTCGGCTTCTTCGCGCAGGCGCTGGCGCTGGGTGCCGTTCAGTTCCGCGCCGTTCAAGTCCTTGGACAGGCCGCTGCGCGACAGGAAGGCCTCGACCAGCACGCTCACAAAATCTTCGCCGCCGAGGAAGTTGTCGCCGGCGGTGGCGCGCACTTCCATCACGCCCTCGAACAGTTCGAGGATGGAGACGTCGAAGGTGCCGCCACCGAGGTCGAAGACGAGAAATTTGGTTTCGCGCTTGCTGTCCTGGATGCCGTAGGCCAGCGCCGCGGCGGTCGGTTCGTTGAGCAGGCGCTCGACCCGCAGCCCGGCCAGCTGGCCAGCCACCCGGGTCGCCTTGCGCTGGGCGTCGCTGAAGTAGGCGGGCACGGTGATGATGGCATCGGTGACCGTTTCGCCGAGCCAGACTTCGGCGTCTTCCTTCAGTGCGCGCAGCACCATCGACGACAATTCCTCGGGGCGGAACTTGCGCGCCCCGAGCTGGGTTTCGCGCTCGCTGCCCATGTAGCGCTTGAACAGGGCCGCTGTCATGTGGGGGTGGGTCTGCAGGCGCGCGCGCGCCGCTTCGCCGGTCAGCACGGTGCCATCGTCATCCATGCCGACGCAGGATGGCGTCAGGAAGCTGCCCAGTGCATTGGGAATGAGGTGCGCCTGGCCGTCGCGCCAGACTGACGCGAGACTATTGGTGGTGCCGAGGTCGATTCCGATAATCATGGTTCAGTGTCCGTTTGCGCCGCCGCAGACTGGGATGTGTTGCAACACATCGCCAGCGTTGCGACAGCCGGTTTTACAACTAAATCAGAACTTGCACGCTGGGGGCGGTGCAAAAACGGGGGCAAACCGGGGTCTGACCCCGGTTTTTCAGTTGGGGGTCAGACCCCGGTT
>NZ_WHJF01000279.1:0-1435 GCF_011682185.1 Massilia genomosp. 1 | reverse complement strand
AATGAGATTAGCCATGATTCCGCCGCCGTAACCGATCAGATTTCCTCCGATATCACGAAAAAGCGATGAAAAATCGTGCTCTCCTGATGTCGGCCAGTTCGGAAAAATCGTTTTGCAATTGGCTCAACATACCTGATAGCCGAGATTGTCTGCTAACAAAATAGTCTAATTTGGCAATCATCACTTGGAGAAAAAGATGAAAATGAGCAACATGGCGCGAGTAAAAATGCGGCAGCATGAAAAACCCGTCATGAAGTATTACGATGATATGGGCCCAGGTCGTGGCAACTGTTCCTGGGGCATCGGGATACTCGAGCACCGCGGCCCATGTACTGCTGAAGAACTGGCGAGACCAGTCACTGTGGGCCAAGTCGAGGCTGAGTTCTCATCCAGAGTCCAGGAGGCTGAGCGAACGGTAGAGCGACGCGTCACCGTAGATCTGACACAAGAACAATTTGATGCGCTGGTGAGCTTCACGTTCAACAGGGGAAGCACCGGTGCGACCCCTGTGTTTGACCTTGTGAACGCGGGTGACTTTGATGGAGCAGCAAATCGAATTTCTAGCGAGGTATACGGCAGGACCAAGAAAAATGGGAAGTCTGTTATGGTTTTATTAAGCGGACTAGTGTCCCGCAGAAAAGAGGAAAGCGCACCATTTCGGGAAAAGAAATGAAGACCTCGTTAGTGACATTGATCAGGCGTCTTTTGGCGCTGGCATTTTTTTTATCAATCGCAGGAAGCGCAAATGCAAAGGATATAAATGATGACATCTATGGTCTTTGGAAGATAAAGTCGATAATGGGCGGGGGAATCAGTAGTTTATCGGAGCATAAAGCACGTTTGTACATGGGGAAAATCGCAATAATCAATGCTGACAAATTTGTTTTTAACGGAAGAACTTGTTTGCATCCGCCCTATAGCCGAAGTGTCGAAGATGTCGATAAGTACTTTGATCGCGAATGGCGCGCTGATGTCACTGATACTCCTTTGCCCAACCCGGTAACAATTATTGATGCGAAATGTAATTTTCTTTATCCCATTCGAAAAAACCATATTATGATTGCAGAGGATGGCGTTTTCTTCGAGGCAGTACGAATCAAGAAATAGATATGCAACTCAGCGGCTCAAGTCCGGCCCGTCCTTCGGCGGTCCTGACCGCGCGCCCTGGCGTTGCCGCTCCTGGACAACTTTCTCCAGTTCAGCCTGAACCTTCACCAGCAGCGCCGGGTCGATGTTGGTGGCGGCGAGTGCGCCTAGTGTAGTGTTGCATTCTGTTTGCCGCTTAAGCGGCTGTTGGCGCGAATTACCTTTGGTGATTAGCGCTGATCTTCAGCTAACCGACACCACGCTTCGGTTCGGTTGCCCGTGGCGACAGCAGCGTACAAGAGGCGCGTCAAGATGGTCGACAAATCGAAGCGCCGGTTAAATCGATACT
>NZ_WHJF01000278.1:0-1463 GCF_011682185.1 Massilia genomosp. 1 | reverse complement strand
GGCCATATCGTTATACACAACTCAGCCGTGCCCCTCGCGCATCGACTGTAATGCAGTGGCCACATCCATCACGCGCTGCAATCCTTGCCAGATCGTCTTTACGCCGGGTTCGCCGTCGCTCTTGCGTCCAAGGAAGCCGCCGAGCTGGGCGATCAATCGTAGCACCTCGTTGAGGCGCGGCGGTTCGGTCGGCTGCGGCTTCTTCGAGAGCAGATACGCGCCCCGAATTTCATCGGGGTCGAAGAATAGAGCGGCATCGAGATCCGGGCAGGTCCGGCCTAGTCGCATCAGGTAGGCCACCCGCCAGGCGACGATCATGAACAGCGCGAGTGCCCGTTCGATGCGATCAATCGCCGAAAGTTGGAGCGCCTCGACCTTGCAGCCATTCTTGAGGACATTGAAATAGATCTCGATTTCCCAGCGTGCGCGATACCAGTCAATCAATTCGATGGCATCGTCCAGCGCCAGAGCCGGCCGGTTCGTCAGCAGGCGCCATTCGACGGGCTTGACGCCCTTCGGCGCGTCGATTTCGCGTGCCACGATACAGGTGGCCGATACCGTCCCGGCCTTGCCGTTCGCAATGCTCACCTCGCGTGCCCAGAGTTGCTGGCGCACCTTGCGCGCTTTCTGATCGTCTCTGCCCGGCATGGTGAAGGTGATCTCTCCAAGCGCGGCGCCAGCGCTCGTGTACGCCCACAGCTTCTCGCCATCACCATCGGGCAGGCAGCGATTGTGCTTGGCCCGTACCAGCCAGTCGGCCGGCGTCCCCAGCACCTGCGCGCGCGCCATCATGGCCAGCAGATCGGCTTCGCGGTCGGCCACGTACACCAGCCGCGTCGCCGGCATCTCGGCCGCCATTTCGGCGACACGTTCATACCCTTCGATCCAGCGCGTGCTTTCCTTCCGACCGTGCCGCACGCCATCCTTGTCGCGCTCTTCGCGCGCCCACATCCACGCGTCGAGCACTCCCAACGGCTCGCGATCCGGTGTGACCGCGTAGGTCGGGTGCACGTACATCCCGCGCCGCGCTTCGTAGTTCAATGGACCAAGGCCGGTTGCCTCCTGGCCATTGAAATCGAGTTCGGTCGTGTCCTGCAAACACAGCACGACGGGGTACGCGTTCATCCGCTTCTGAGTCTGCTCCCAGTGTGGCGCCATGATGTCCTCCCACTCGACATCCGGGTTGGCCAGGAAACGGTAGGCCGCGCACGTTTCACTCCAGCTTTCGCACGCCATCGGGATGCTGGCCGTCGGGTTTGCCGAAAGTCGTTCCATCAGTATCTTCGCTCTCTTGTCGAGGCGACCGTCTCCCAAGTCGAGACCCGCGAATTCTTGCTCTGTCCAGCGGCGCGATCCTGTTGCCAACGCATCACCTAAAAGGCGAGAGTAAACCTCAAACCAGCCCAGGTTACAAGTGCCATCGCAAGTACTTGAATGTAAACAGATTTTTCAGGCATCGGCTG
>NZ_WHJF01000277.1:0-1470 GCF_011682185.1 Massilia genomosp. 1 | reverse complement strand
GTCACGTCCGGTCTGCCGAGAATCGACCACACGCCGCCAAACTTCAACCTTCAAACCGCTTCATTGACTGTCCCGTTCAATTGGGTAGGGACGCTATCACCCGCGACATTCCGATTCAAGTTGAAAAACTCCGGCATCGGAAAAGTGACGCTGCGGCGGCGGTTTATGCAACATTCAGGCTAGACGATCCGCTGAACGATGAGTACGTAAGCCGGCGAATGTAACAGCTGAAATGACCACGTCGCCAACATAGCATTGCGCAAACCGCCTGGCCACCTGCTCAGCTTGCCATTTCATCAATGACAGTGCCTCCCGCTCTTCCTGCACCTGGTCGCCGCGTCCGTCAGCCATGAAGTCAGATCCGAATCTGGCGAACTTGCTCAGTACACCAGCAAGCGGTCGGCGCGCGGGACGGATGCCGAGTTCGTCGCCGACACGTTCAATCTCCAGCTCAATGTCGAGGTGCTCATAGGCAAATTCAGCTGGGATTCGGACCGCCTGCAAATTTCCATTTTGAAAAATTTTAGTCGTCGTCATTTGGCTATCCACGTGTCGACGTCAATCTACTGCAGCACGCCCCCAGCTTCTAGGCCGCCACCACGCACCAGTACAAGGCATCGTTGGCACAAGCACCCGCGGGTATCCGCAAGCGGGGCGCTTCATGCACCGACACCGGCTGTTCATCACCGAGCAAGGACATCATCGCCGGCACGTCGATGCCGTTGATCGCGGCCTGGAAGCGGCGGATCAGCTCGCGGCAGAGTTTTTCGCTGGCCGGCGCTTCCCCCTCATCCTCGCGCAGCCGCCGCCTGGCGCGGGCCAGGTACTGGCGCGCGTTCACGGTCGTGGTCCCGAGCGCCGCGGCGATGTCGGCATGCCCGCACTCGAAAACCTCGTGCAGGACCAGGGCCAGGCGCTCCGATGGCGACAGGCGGGCCAGCATGCGCGCCAGCGCCTCACCCAGTTCGGCGCGCCGCAACAAGCCATCCTCGGGCGGCGCGCAAGGGACTGCGGGCGCCAGTTCCATGGCGCTGTGCGCCGCCGCCGCGTCGCGCGCGCGCTTGCGCAGGCGGTCGATCGACTGGCGCTGCACGACCGTGGTCAGCCAGGCCGCCGGCGTCGCCAGCGCCGCCTGTTCGGCGCCGTGCCACTTGAAAAAGCAGTCTTGCACGATGTCCTCGGCTTCCGCCTCGCTGCCGACGATGCGGCAACTGATCGCTTTCAGGCGCGGTCGCAGCTGTTCGAACAGGGCGCCGTCGGTATCGCTCGGGTGCGTCATCGGGAATCTCCTTTATGGGCGTTGGCGCCACTTGACGCCCGGCCCGGGCCGGATGTGACAGGCCAACAATCTATCCTGAATTTTGCACAAAAAAGGGCAAGAATGCCGTAAGTGATTGATAGAATGGGAGTTATCTAAAAACCTACCCTATCAGCACGAACACACCTTGCCCGACATGAATTCTACCCCAG
>NZ_WHJF01000276.1:0-1473 GCF_011682185.1 Massilia genomosp. 1 | reverse complement strand
GTCAGAAAAACCATCGATATCGTCTTGGATGCGTCCTGCTGCTGGTGTCATATTCGATTCCATGTGGGTACCAACTTCCTTAATTAGAGTTATGAAGTTGTCTCACAACAGTTTGACACAGGGGGGACTGATGGCGGAGCGCCAGAAATTATCCAAGAAACCGGGGCTGGGAGAAGCCATCCGCCTGGCCGGCATGAAGTTCGAGGGCGCCCACCATCGCGGCATCGACGACGCCCGCAATATCGCGCGCCTGCTGCCGTATATTTTTGGAGAGGCGCGTCTGCGCCGGTAATTCGCGGCATCCCTTACTGGCAGGACAGCGCCCGAGCAGCAGCATTCGGCAAAGCACGCGAACAGAACACCGAATTCAGGGCGACCGACAAGCGTCAGGGAAGTTGAGCGATAGGTGCGTAGGCGTCTTCGCCTGGGATTTATCCGTCATTCGGATACACACTCTTTAGCTGCTATTCGGCTATATTGACTTTAGCCGTCATTCAGATAAGATTGATCTATCTGAATAGCGGATATTTTTCAAATGTCTTTCTTACCCACTTCCCATCTTCTCATCACCGCGCCACAGCTCGGCCTGCTGCTCGTATCGACGCGCAAACGGCATAAGCTCACGCAGACCGCGGTAGCGAATCGTGTCGGCTTGAGCCAGAATCGCATCTCCTACCTTGAGAAACATCCTGACGAAATCAGCATCAAGCAACTGCTCAGTTGGTGCGCAGCACTCGAGCTGGAGCTTCGATTGGGCGAGCGAGATACTTCTGCTGCAAGCAGTTCGGCGGAGTGGTAAGCATGGGCCGCCGCTCGCACAGCCAAACACTGCACCTCTGGGCCAATGGCGATTACGTTGGCCGTTGGACGGTCAACGCCAACGGGGACTCCGAGCTACAGTACGACATCGCCTGGCGCCGCTCCACGCGTGGGCGCCCAATCTCGCTGTCGATGCCGTTCAATATCCATAATGAGCCGCTCAAGGGAGCCAGTGTCTCGCACTACTTCGACGGCTTGCTGCCGGACAGCGACATCATCCGCAAACGTGTTGCGGCCCGGTTCAAGACAGGCTCTGTCGACGCTTTCGACCTTCTCGCGGCCATTGGCCGGGACTGCGTGGGCGCATTGCAGCTCCTGCCCGAAGGCATCGAACCGCAAGGACTTGCCCAGGTTGACGGCATCGCCGTAGACGAGCAAGCCATTGAACGGCACCTGCTTGAAGTGGTTAGCCCAAGCCAGTACGGTGCTCCACAGGACCCCGACGAGGACTTCCGGATTTCGCTGGCCGGTGCGCAAGAGAAGGACGCTTTCTTGTGGTGGGATGGTAAATGGTTGAAGCCGCGTGGCCCCCCTGTGTCAAACTGTTGTGAGACAACTTCATAACTCTAATTAAGGAAGTTGGTACCCACATGGAATCGAATATGACACCAGCAGCAGGACGCATCCAAGACGATATCGATGGTTTTTCTGACG
>NZ_WHJF01000275.1:0-1477 GCF_011682185.1 Massilia genomosp. 1 | reverse complement strand
AAATGAGATTAGCCATGATTCCGCCGCCGTAACCGATCAGATTTCCTCCGATATCACGAAAAAGCGATGAAAAATCGTGCTCTCCTGATGTCGGCCAGTTCGGAAAAATCGTTTTGCAATTGGCTCAGGAGAATGTAATTATGGGTCTATTTTATTTGGTATTGCTGCTGATTTGGTTTGGTGTGCTCTGGTGGGTGGTGAAAGGTATTGCACGTTGTGTCGATAATCGGCACAAGGCATTAGTTGCGACTATTATCATTGCCATTGTCTATCCACTGCCGCTCGCTGATGAAATTATCGGGGCGATACAGCTCGCAAATTTATGCAGGCATCAGGTGATCTATAAGGATCCGGCGATGGCGAAAAAAAGAGGAGCGCGTCTTATATTTGTTGCTCATGAAGAAAATGGAATTGATGGAATGGCGCTTCCCACGAATAGTAAGATTTGGGATTTTGTTTATGAAA
Source organism: Massilia genomosp. 1 (assembly GCF_011682185.1). NCBI lineage: Bacteria > Pseudomonadati > Pseudomonadota > Betaproteobacteria > Burkholderiales > Oxalobacteraceae > Massilia > Massilia genomosp. 1. The sequence goes on along the minus strand of NZ_WHJF01000275.1, from coordinate 1,012 downwards.
GCGACAAATCGTTGATGCTCAGGTATGAAGTATTCAGAATGGGTCAAGGATTTTTGGCCAGAAATTTCCAGCTCAATGAGGGAGGTAATCCGTTGACCTTTACCGGGGTGTGCTACCCAGAAGAAATGCGAACACTTTTTACTGAATTCAAAGTTATTAACTAAACCGGGGAATATATATATGAATATGCATGATATTTTCATCAATGCGATTTTGGCTGATGCTGCTTATGTGGACGGTTTGGACGATGGCTTGACAGGTTCACCCTTCAGGAAAAACCGAGTGAACGAATGACCCCGCTTCTGGCTGAGTTTATTTCCCCGGCGGCGTGCTGGTTGCGGCGCAGCCCTGATGATCGTGGTGCCCGATACGGTCGGCGTCAACGCCCAAGTCAGCATCGCGAACCAGGACATCGGCTTCGTCAATGCCGGGCAGATGCCAACGTCAAGCTCAAAAACTTTCCTTATACCAAGTACGGCACGGTGGACGCGAAAGTCGAGGTGCTCACGGCCGATGCGGTGACCGACGAAAAAATGGGTGTTTTATCTAACCACGCTGAAATTCAAATAAGCTACGTTGACGGTTGACGGCAAGCGCGTTGCATTGAGTGGCGGAATGAATGTGAGCGCCGAAATCGAGACGGGCAAGCACTGGATTATCGACTATTTTCTGGCGCCGATGTTGCATGCGACGCAAGAGAGTTTGCGTGAGCGGTAATGATTACACGGGGTGCTCAGTCGTCGGGATGACTGAATTTGAGGAGGATGTTGGTTTGAAAATGTGCATTAACTTGCATGAGTATAAACGGGGATGTCGTTATGGGACTGGTTATTTGGCATTGATGGTCATCTGGTTCGGTGTGCTCTGGTGGGTAGCCAAAGGTATCGTAACCAATCACCTCCCCGCAGACAATTTTTCTGCCTGGAAACTCAGTTCAATGTATGATGTGCAATCTTGTTAAAAAAGCCCACGCCTCTCACTGATTTCGACCTGCGCCAGATGGATGAAGAAT
>NZ_WHJF01000274.1:0-1488 GCF_011682185.1 Massilia genomosp. 1 | reverse complement strand
ACGCAAGAGCGACGGCGAACCCGGCGTAAAGACGATCTGGCAAGGATTGCAGCGCGTGATGGATGTGGCCACTGCATTACAGTCGATGCGCGAGGGGCACGGCTGAGTTGTGTATAACGATATGGCCTTTAGCCGATACGCGGATACGCCCTTGTCAAGATAAATGTCGCATTCATATCGGGACGCCTTTCCATGATATTTTCGGCAATCACTCTCTGCGACGCATCCGGCGATTCAATTGACAGCGTTTTAAGGTTCTTCAATGCTGACAGTATGGAAGCGGCCCGGCTACCGATGTTGGTATCATTGAATTTCAACGTTGTTGTCTCATCAAATGAACCGGATGTCGCCATCAACTCAATGACGCTATCATCGATGCAATTGCGTGATAAATACACACTTTCCGCTCCTTTCAACAATGCCAGGCCCTCCTTTTTCTCGACAGGAAAAAAACTCGTCGTGCGGAAAATGTCAGGCAAATTCGAGAAGAAGTCGCCTTGCAAGGTAAGCGCGCGCAGTCTTCCATCTTCAAGGAAACCCAACATTCCCGAGAACGACTCGCCGCAGCTTACCGTGGCCGATTTTAATACGCCTGAGCTGTACCAATCATAGTGGTGATAAATATCCCCGATACGGTTATAACCTACCAACAGTCCCGACTTAAGCCACCAGCAATCGCAGACTACCGCACCCCGGCAGAATAATATTTCATGAATACAATGCCCGTTTTGAAACTCATACCCGATACCGGAAAATGTCTCAATACTCTCAGGCAAAGGATATTGTGCGTTCTCTTCATCACAAAGCAAGCCCGTCACATCCAGCTGTGCCAAGCCGATTGCATCGTCAGCACACAGGGGACGGTAAGCGCCCGCAAAAATGCCGTCTTTCATCTGAAAAGACCGCACTTCTCTTTGCGCACCAACCATGAATCCCGCTCCGGAGAAAGGCGTTCTATCGACCAGATAAAGCCCATTCTGCTGATTCATTACATCTACATTTACTCGTTTCATTGTCCCAACCTTCCAGTAGGAATGTATGCCTCGGGCGGCAAGATCGAAGCACAGTTCGGACAAGCAACAAAGGGCAGTCCTTGTTCCGGCCCGGGCATCAACCGATAAGTCACTACCGTCAGTTTAGACGGGTCGTACAACGCGGGGTTAATTCTATCAATTTCGTGGTACATCCAATTGGCAGCCCGGACCTCTGCGTGGGTACCGGGCAGTCAATCCACCCAACTTAGGGCGTTCAACAATTTTTCTGGGTATTAGATTTATGCGGTTTTCGGCCTTGTTTGCGCGGTTTTGATACGTTTTCCCTATGGCGATACGTCCGTCCGGAGATCAGGTCCAGCAGGGTGAGTGTAACCGTTCACGTCCCGGACGGAATCGGCGGCAGCGAGGGTGTGGCGACGCCCTTTCTGGCGGCGGCGATCACAGTGGCGATGTAGACCCAGGAGGAAACGGCCCGCTTGCGGCAAGTCTCGAT
>NZ_WHJF01000273.1:0-1521 GCF_011682185.1 Massilia genomosp. 1 | reverse complement strand
GTTCTCCCTCCGGTGCGCCGGAATCATGAAGTTGCCCAGTCAATCGTATCGTTTTTCGCCGCTGGCCGATCATGCCGCGCCCAGACGTGAGAGTCGCGTTTGCAGGGCGCAGAAGATGTCGGCATGCAGCGCGGCCGTACGGCCAAAGTCGAGCACCAGCCGGCGCGCATGTTCAACATACTTTGCCGCGCGGTACATGATTTCCTGTAGCACCGTTTTTAAGCGCCGACGCTTCGCAGGGTGCCTGACCGGTGAGATTTCGCCCGTCAAGCCGAGCTGCCCAAGCAGACGCAAGCAGTTGTATGCGAACATCGCCAGGTGCATGATCGCATCGTTGCTGTCGAACTTGCCCGACGGCAGACGCTCCAAGTCGAGGTCGGTTTTGAATTCGGAGTGAAATTGCTCATGGGTGCCGTGCCGGCGATACAAGCGGATGATTTCCTCGGGTGCTTCGTGGAGGCTGGTCCACCAGCCCTCGATCTCGACCTCCGGCTCGATCAGGTGCTGCCCCTTCTTGTCGATGCTGCGCTCGGTGACCGAGACGACCAGACGCAGGGTGCGGCGTTCCTTGTCGTGGTCCCGCTCAAGCTCCTGTGTCATCAGCGCGCAGCGTTTGCCAGGACGCACCTCGATGAAGGCATCGGCTTGCTCGGCGCTCGCTACCCAGGCAGCCTTGTCCTGTTTGCGGGGATTCCATTTGATGACATAGTCCAGTTTGCGCCCCAGCGACGTCAGGCGCTCACGCTCGGCCTCGCATTGAAACAGCAGTTTGGCACTGTCGAAGCCGCTATCCTTGCGTAGCAGCACGTGCTGGTCGGCAGCGAGCAGGCGCTCGAGCTTGCCGTACACGCGCTCCATGAAAAAGTGCGTCTCGGCAGCGCTATGCTGCTTTCCGGGGCGCAGTTCCAAGCCGATGTTCCAGCCCTCATTGCCGAGGTAGGCGGCGATCGGCGTGTAGCCGTCGACTCCTTGATAGGTGCGGCTCACTTCTTCCTTCTTGGTGCCGCTGTTGTTCATCACGAAAGTGTCGATATCGAGGCACACGTACGCGCCGTCGGCCGTAATCGGCGCGCCGGTACGCTCCAGCAAGCGCATGCTGAGCTCGTCGGTGTATTCGCGCAATGGTCCCGCAACTGCATCAAGACGTTGGCGCAGCCATACGCTGCCGGGAACCTTGGATAGCTTGAGGGCATTCTTGAAGTAGCGGTCCTTGCGAAATGGCTCGATTGCTTCGAAATCGCTCTTGCCCAGGCACAGCAACGCAGTCATGCTCTTGGCGATGTCAGAGGTCTTCATGCCTTGCGACACCGGAAATCTGGAATCAAGAACCGCCTCCACTTGCGCGGCCTCGAAGCACTGGCCAATCAGGCCAAGCCCCGCGTGAGAGGTCAATTCCAGGTTGCGCGATTGCTTGACTTCAAAGTGTGGCATGGCAGGTCAGGTGAAAGTATGGGATGCCATATTTTACTTTGAAATCAATGACTTGATCAACTATTGAAGGAGGCGGAACACGGATTCAGG
>NZ_WHJF01000272.1:0-1523 GCF_011682185.1 Massilia genomosp. 1 | reverse complement strand
CAAGACGATATCGATGGTTTTTCTGACGGCGCCCCGCCGGTCGCCCTCCGGGCTCGCTCTGAGGCACCGTCAGAAAAAGCGGCAGCAAGTGCGGAGGTGGTTGCTGTGGCAAGGCGCCGCAAGTTCACCACGGCGTACATGCACCGGATCGTACGTGAGGCCGATGCCTGCACGGCGCCTGGCGCCATCGGCGCGCTGTTGCGCCGCGAGGGGCTGTACAGCTCGCATCTGAGCAAGTGGCGCCTGCTGGTCGCCGAGAGTGATGCAGCAGTGGTGCCGAACAAGAAGCGCGGTCCGAAACCGGATGCCGTCAAGGCGGTGGACCGGCGTGTCAGTAACCTTGAGTTGGCGAATGAAAAATTGACCAAACAGCTCACGCAGGCAAGGCTGATCATCGGGGTCCAAAAAAAACTTTGCGATCTGCTGGGCTTGCCCACGGAAGAGGAAGTGAAGTGATGGCCGCCACATCGGAATTGGTCGGAGAGATGGGCGTGCGCAGCGCCTGCGCCAGCATGGGATTGCCGCGCGCGACCTACTACCGTGCCTGCCGTGAAGCGCGTGCGCCGCTGCATACCGTGCGCCGTCCACGCCGCTCGCCGCTTGCACTGAGTGCTTCTGAACGCCAGGACGTCATCGACATGCTTCATTCGCCGGAATATGTCGATGTTGCGCCCCGCACGGCATATGCCATGCTGCTTGATGCAGGCATTTTCCTGGCGTCGGTATCGACGTTCTACCGCATCTTGCGGGCCTGCAGCGGTACACGTGGCCGACGTGATCAACTGGTGCATCCGGACTATGCGCGCCCCGAGCTGCTGGCAACGCGCCCGCGCGAGGTATGGTCGTGGGACATCACCAAGCTGAAAGGACCGGTTAAATCGGCGCATTTCCATCTGTACGTGATCCTCGATATTTTTAGCCGCTATGTGGTTGGCTGGATGATCGCCGACCATGAGTCGGATCAGCTCGCCGAGTCGCTCATTGGCCATACCTGCGACCAGGAGGGCATCGTGCCGGGCCAGCTCACCTTGCACGCCGACCGTGGCGCCGCAATGCGCTCCAAACTGGTGGCCGACCTGCTGGTCGATCTCGATGTCGTCAAAAGCCACAGTCGCCCCTACACATCCGACGACAACCCGTTCTCGGAAGCGCAGTTCAAGACAATGAAATATCGTCCCGGCTTCCCGGAGCGCTTCCATTCGCTGGCTGAGGCGCGCAGTTTCTGCCAAACGTTCTTTGAGTGGTACAACTACGATCACCGTCATTCAGGCATCGGCTACATGACGCCTGCAGCCATGCACAACGACGTGGCAAAAATCATTTACGAGCAACGTGACCAGGTCTTGCTGAACGCCTTCTCCTTGCATCCAAATCGCTTCAAGAACAGCCGCCCACGACCGCCGGCTCTGCCAACCGAAGCCGGAATCAACATGCCCAAAATGGACATTGGCACCAACGAGCAGACCGAAGAATGCTCCCTAAACAATCTGTAAATACTGTCTCAAATAGTTTGACACGCTCCG
>NZ_WHJF01000271.1:0-1545 GCF_011682185.1 Massilia genomosp. 1 | reverse complement strand
CACACCGCTGATGGTGATGGTGCCGTCCGCTTTCATCTCGATCTTGCTGCTGCCCACCTGCAACGTGATATCGGTGCTGGCCGTCAGGTGAATATGCTCGGTCTCCGCCGTCAATTCGACATTGGTATGGCCCTTCACATGCACGTGCTCGGTCTGCGCCGTGGCCTCGATATTGGTCTTGGCCGTATCGTGGATGTGCGCCGTTTCCGCCGTCGTCTCGATATGCTTCTTGACCTTGGTGACGTGGAAACCCTTGCTCACCGTGTTGGTCTGGTGCGGTCCGTGGACAATGTTGTCCTGGTTGTTCAACACCGTCGTGACCATATCCTTTTGCGAATGGATATTGATCAGCTCCTTGCCCTTCTGATCGTGGATCACCATTTCGCAATGGCCACCGCCACCCGGCGTGGAACGGCTCTTGAACCCCATCATGTGCGCGCCGGCCGGCAGGTCGTACGGCACCGGCTGGTCGTCGTTGTACACGCGGCCGGTACAGATCGGACGGTCCGGATCACCTTCGAGGTAATCGATGATCACTTCCTGCCCGATGCGCGGAATCGAAATCGTGCCCCAGTTCTTGCCGGCCCACGGTTGCGACACACGGATCCAGCACGAGCTCAGTTCGTCGCGGCGGCCGTAGCGGTCCCAGTGGAACTGCACCTTGATGCGCCCGAACTTGTCGGTGTGGATCTCGGTGCCTTTCGGGCCGACCACGGTGGCCGTCTGCGGACCCGGCATGTTGGGACGCAAATGCGCCTGGCGCGGGCGATACGGAATCTTGCGGCGGATCGCGCTGAAGCTGTTGCGGTACACATCGCTGGCGCCGCGTTCAAAATAGTTGTTGCGCGCGCTGTACTGCACCGACAACACCAGGAAGTCGTTGTCGCCGCCCTGCTCGAACCAATGATGCTCGGTCAGCTTGAACGTATGGCCCGAGGCAAAGCCGCGGCAGTCGGAGGTGCCGGTGAAAATCTTGGCCTGCCATTCCAGCACTTCCAGGCGCTGCTTGGCTTCCGCCTTGCCTTCGCCCTTGTTCTTGTAGAAGAAGGCCGGATTACCGTCGTACACTTCCATCTTGGGCACGTCGCCCTGCTCGGCCACGGTGGGCTGCTCGACCAGCTGGATCGTGTTCGGCTCCTTGAAGTTGAAGGTGTTCAAGGCCATCTTGGTCGACTGCACCATGCGCTCGGCCGTGAACGCGGTCACCGCATCCTCGGAGTGAACCCGGTTGCCGGCGTTGAACTTGACCGATGCGTGCCCTTTCTGCGGCGGGCAAAAGCCCGCATTGCAGGAGTCGTCGCTGATGACCATGATGTGGCTGCCGGCGCTGTGCTCGAAGTAATAGAACAGGCCGTACTTTTCCATCAGGCGGCACGTGAAGTGCTCGTCGGTCTCGTCGTACTGGACGATGTAGTTTTCCGGCGGATAGCTTTTGCTGGTGCGGAACTCGTAGGTGGCCAGGCCGCCGTGGTCGCCCTTGTAGATCTTGTCGAGCACGCCGAGCACGTTCAGGTCCTGGAAGATGCGCGAGTTGACGCGGCGCTT
>NZ_WHJF01000270.1:0-1556 GCF_011682185.1 Massilia genomosp. 1 | reverse complement strand
ATCGAGACTTGCCGCAAGCGGGCCGTTTCCTCCTGGGTCTACATCGCCACTGTGATCGCCGCCGCCAGAAAGGGCGTCGCCACACCCTCGCTGCCGCCGATTCCGTCCGGGACGTGAACGGTTACCTCTCAACAGTTCGGCCATAATATTAAAGACACCGAACAGCGCGAAACCAGTCGCCAATGCAAGCAACAGCGGTCGGTCACCCTTGAGTGCGGCCTGATCGACAGCAAGTTGAATGTAAAATGGGCTGGCTACCATGTACGCTTGCAGAAGCAGCGACAACAGAAAAATCTGTGCGAGGCAACGATAGCTGACCGCATCGAAGCGGAACCAGGACCAGAGGCTCAATGGACTGCTGGTCCGGCGCTTTCGGAATTCCGGGGCCGTGGCAAGCTCGAGCGCCACACCGGTAAAGTAGCGGCCCGCTTCCTTAATGCTAATGGTGCGCGCACCGCAAGCCGGATCAATTATCTGCACTCTATTCCTGCGAATGCGCCTGAGTACGACGTAGTGCTGCATGCCCCAATGAAGAATAGCGGGAAGGTGTAATTTATTCAATTCGCTCATCTCGCACCGAACTGCACGCGAAGTAAGATTAGCCGTGGCGGCAAGGTCCATCAGTTGGGCCAGCGTCATGCCACGCGCTGACGTAGGGCAGACCCGCCGCAGCGTATGCAAATCGGTCGGTGCTCCGAGCTCCTTGAGTACGATTGCGATGCAAACTAATCCGCACTCTGCGGTCTCCGACTGGTAAATGTGATCCATGATGCGACGGGAAGCGTAGGTAGCCGCCTCTCCCTTACTCATATTTCGGCGGCATTGGATTGTCATCGAATAACCAACCCAGATCCATGCTTGGCGACAGCACTGTACGCGTCGGAATACCGTTCTTGATTACCCATTCAGCAACATAGGACCGTCCACCATCGCCAAATCGCCCGCGGAATGCGCAATTGTGGCGATCATAGCAATATCCGCCGATTCGCTTGATTCCTCCGTTTCGCAAGGCAGTGCTAGTATTGAACATACCCGATGCCTGAAGCGCGTAGGTCATGCCGTCAACGCCAATGGAAATCGACTTGATTTCGTCACGTGGTCGACCGCTTTCAACCAAGGCCGGAGCATGGTCGACTACGCAGGTTTGCCCTTTACCACAACCTCGGACATGGTGTTCGGACGCCAAGAAAGGACCGTCCACAACCGTGACAATAATCTCTCCCGGCATGACGTATCGGTATGTCTCTGCTCTTATATCGGGCGTGACGAACGCCAACATAGACACTATCGGAACTGCCCAAATAGGAAACTTCATCGCTGCTCTCCTCATATTGGTATTCTGGTCGCATTTGTTGACTACGGCGGAAGGCTGGGCAACCGCGAATGTCGTGGGAGATTCAGTTGCGTCATCGAAATTTACCTGCCGACAGCGGCCCAATGCCGTTTTGAGTGGAAGTTGACTTCGGCTACCATATCGGCTACCGCTGTGAATGTCTGCGCCTTGCGGCGCTTGTCGATGTCCGGTCCGGAGCAGGGTCAAGGGCGGGCGGCGCGAA
>NZ_WHJF01000026.1:0-76404 GCF_011682185.1 Massilia genomosp. 1 | reverse complement strand
GAGAAAAGTCCCACTTCCCGCCCATTTCTCGGTCTGTAGCTACGGCTACAGACCTCAAAAGTGGGCGTGAATTGGGTTCTTTTCCCACCCGTTTCGCCTCGACTCCTTCTGCCGCGCAGACTCCTAGAGCAAGCCACGGCCGGACCCATGCGCAGCGTAGCGCTACGGCCGGCCGGGCAAGAAACTACTTCGCCCCGTTCAGCATGATCGTCTTGACTTCGCCCGCGGTGACATCTTCCTTCGAGGTGAGCAAGCCGCCCTGGACGCCGTGGAATGGCACAGTCCAGGTCAGTTCGCTACGCACATAGTAAGAACCGGCTGGCAATTTGGTAAATTTGAAGCGGCCGTCCGCATCGGCGGTGACGGTGCGGCGCGCTTTGGTGAAACCTTCCGACGGCGGCAGGGACGCCCGGTTTTTCCATACGCGCCCGGCTTGCATCCACCAGTTCTGGCTGATGGTCGTCACCGGATCGAGCGTAATCGTTTTCCAGGTTGGCATCGTACGACGCCGGGTAAGTCGGCTTGGGCATGTTGCCCGGCCCGGCGCACCCCGCCAGCAACGCTAACAGGGCAAGCGATAAGGTAAAAATTTTCATGGTCTGCACGCGATGAGGAAGTTGACGTACCCGTTTTTATACTTGCAGGGTACTTAGGCTAATGATTTACCAAAATTTCTCTTGGGAAATTTGTATTTTGCCGATCCGAGGCGCTGCTGCGGGCAAGCCCTGAGCACTGTGCGGAGCATTGACGTGCTCGCTGCGCGGCAGCGCTCGCGCCGCTATGATCGTTGAACAGCCGTGCTGCCTGCGGCAGTGTTACGCATGTCAACGATTGGAGAAAACCATGAACCATCAGAATTGGCCCTGGAACTTTCCGGAGAGCGTGCCCGTCTCCCTGCGCGACTTGATCGGACGCCCTGTCCGCACCGTGCGCCCTGGTGAAGTGATTACGCTGGAGTATCTCGCCGGGCGGGTTACTTTCTTTCTTAATGCAGCCGGCGTGGTGACCGACATCGGCTTCGAGCCGGAAGAGGCCGTTACACGAACGGTGTGAGGCATGTACTTCGCGCCAAGGCCGCGTTCAGCTGGCTTTGTCGGCTGTCTGACAAAGCCAGTGCCGGCAATAACATATTTTCTGAATGACAAGTCGTCGCGCCGTGGCTTATCGCCCCGGCCTGCGCTGCCGAGCGCACATTGGTTGTTCAGTCGAAAGCGCAATCGGGGTTCATTTCCCAAGGCGTTCTCCAGTTGATGCCGTGACGCGCCAATAGTTCCCGCTTTACCCATGCTAAAAGACGAGCGCCACTACCCATGCCGCTGCCGAATTGCCCTTGCTCGCTCAGTTGATCCGCTTCCCCGGCGAAGTTTCGCCAGCGCGGCGTACACTGCTGGATCGAGCTCCACCGGGTCGACAAAGAAGCTGTGGCTATTCGATTCCATGTATGCGACGTAGGCGACGCGATGCGCCTCCGGAAGCTCTTCCAGAAACTGCTTGCAGAGCTGCGGAGGGCGTTCGGTGACGGCGCGCAGTCGCATGGCAAGTCTGGCCAGGCTGGTAGAGGAATCACTCATCTTTTGCGGCTCTTCAACAGGGTTCGACACAGTTCCTCAGCGCTTTGCCGGTGGCCGTCCATTTTACCCGGCCGCGAGCGGCGCCTGGTTTTTGCCCACTACTTGGCGAGAATACTTTTCATCACGACGACGTCGGATGCGAGTGCTTTGTCCGGCGTGCCGTTTTTCATGGAAGCGAGCTTGGCAGAAAGGATCTCTTGCATCCTTTCCCTGGCCGGCGCATACACCGTGCCTAACAAGCCCCATGCCTGGAAACCGCACGCCCGCCTGAATACTTCCGAGATGGGTTCGTCCGGCACGGGATTGTCGTGCAGCCAGACGAATGCCTCCAGCGCATCGGGGTAGTTGCCTTGCAAGACTAACTGGCATGCCCTGATGTAGGTTTCTTTCAGCTGTTCCATACGCCATCTCCAAGTCAGGAATATGGCTTGGACCGTGCCGGGGACCGGGTAGTTCGCCCGCTGGAGCGTGATCAGTATGGCCCGCGATAGCTGTCCAGCCAGCTCCAGTCGCCGGTGTGGCAGCTTTCCGTGCAATGTCGCAGAAAATCGTTGATCACCATCCTGCAGTTGTACCGGCCCTCGCTGTCGCGCGCGGTGGTCAACTCGCAGACGACATCCAGGTTGATCGAGGCGGGTATGCAAATCGATAATTTGCAGCGGCGCGGATCTTTATGCGCGTCGCGCAGGTTGGCCAGTGGATCGCCAGCGGCAACGTTCCGGATCAGATCCGGCGTTGCGCATAGCGATGGATGACTACCGGACCTCATATTCGGGCGCCACATCGGTGCATCCACTTTTGCATTCGGCGCGACGACGACGGTCACGTCGGCTGCCGCATCCCGTGCTGCGCCGGCCGTCATGAACACCAGCATCACGCCAACCGCAAGTTTCTTCTTCATAGCATCCCTGTCAAAATGAATGAGCTCGACAAACAAGCAAAAATGGACGCACCCCGGCGGCCAGGCCATATGCATGGGAGCTGGAAGGTGATGTAGCCGGGAGTTAATATACTGTATGGAGGTACAGTAGTAAACTGGGAAAACAAGGGGGGGGGCGACTCAGGGCAAAGCCCTAAGCCGAGGTGATGTCGCGCAAGCCAGACAGCCGGCTGGGTGGAAGATGGGAGTGGGGCGGTTCAGTTCAGGCCACTGGTGTCAGCGGCTTTCTTTCCGTGTGGGTGAAGTCCAACTGGAAGACGAATTGTCGGGTATTGCGTTGGGAGGTGATGGGAGCGTGATCACGATAGGCGGAGCGACGGTTGGCGCCTTCGCCACGACTTTATTGAAAAGAAATGTCAGGATGGCGAGACCGATGGTCCCGAGTATCAGGACAATGCCGACAACCCGCTTGACGGTGTCGGCTTGCGATTTGTGTAGGGTCGCCTCAAACCTGGCAAATTGGGCATCCATAGCGGTTTTTAGCGATGAGATGCCGCTCTCAAGGGTAAGCGCGATCGCCGCCAACCGGCCATCGACTTTCGTCTCGATGGTTTTCAGCTTTGCATCGACTTCTTCTCGGCTTGGGCTGGTCATCTTGCGATCTTCAATCGCGTCGGCGCGCTTGTCAAACCGGGGCGCAAGGATGCCGCGCCTGACTGTGTGAGCAGTGTCGAATCTGGTGCGTGGTCCAGGAATCGAACCTGGTTATCAGTCATTCGGTCTGTGACGCTCCTGACTGGGCTTTACCAAATAAGCGAACCGCGCACCTTCATCATAGCCCAAAAATTCTAATTCGCAATAGAAATTTACATTGAGAAATTAAGTGGTTCAATCGTACACATACGGCCTGACCGGCAAGGCATTCTCGCGCTGCTTGTCGAGCTCATCAAGGCCGACGCGGTGATCCCACCATCTATGCCAGCCGCGCTGGCGGTCTTGCTCCACTTCCGGATGGCGCGCCAGATAGTCATGCATGAATTGCTCGAATTCGGACACCTTCTGCCTGCTCGCAGGACGGTATTTCTCGGCGTGCTTCATCATCAGCCCTCCCGTTAACGCTACTATGACCACCCACGCGCACCTTGGTTCCACGCCCATGTACGCGCGGCCGAAAATGCCGTACGATACGCGCCGTTATCGCTTAACTCTCAGGACGCAATGAACTCAGAAACACCCGCGCCAGCGCCGGCGCCGCGCTTTCGCCCCCGTCCCTGGACCGCCCTGGAAACGCCGCAGGACGTCGAACTGTGGATCGACGAGCACAACCAGAGCCTGACCGAACACATCGCCCCGCACGAAACCGGCTACGGCGTCTGCTTTACCCTGGCCGTGGGCGGCAACATCTATATGCAGACCAGCGCCGACGCCGTCATCCTCGATGTCGACGACGATGCCGCATGGATCGCGCCGCTGATCATGGCCGCCACCGGCGTCGAGGCGCCGCAGGGCCAGCTATGGATACTGCCGGACGATAAATTGGTCCAGCTCATCATCGGGCTGTCGACCCTGGTCGCCAGCACCACCCTGGTGGTCGGACACAATTTTGGCGGACGCCACCGTAAGGCGAGCTATTCGCGCTAAACTGATTTTCTTTCCATAACATTGCCGCCTCCATGCCCATCCTTTCCCGTCGCCGCCTGACCCTGACCCTGACCCTCGGACTGATCGGCGCCGCGCTGGCCATGCCGGCCGGCGCGGCCGACCTGCTCACCACCGTCAAAGCCCGCGGCACCCTGAAAATTGCCATGGAAGGTACTTATCCGCCCTTCAATTTCAAGGACTTGAAGGCCAACCAGCTGGCCGGCTACGATGTCGACGTCGCCACCTTGCTGGCGGCGCGCCTGGGCCTCAAGCCCGAGTTCGTCACCACCGAGTGGAGCGCCATCCTGGCTGGCTTGGCCGCCGGCAAGTTCGATGTGGCGATCAGCCAGGTGGGCATCAATCCCAAGCGCGAGCAAACTTTCGATTTTTCCGAACCGTACACCTATTCCAATCCACAACTGATCGTGCGCAAGAATGAAAAGGCTACCTACGCCAGCCTCGCCGATCTCAAGGGCAAGAAACTGGGCGTGGGGCAGGGCAGCGTCTACGAGCAGCAAGCCAAGGCCGTGCCCGGTATCGACGTGAAAAGTTACCCGGCCGCGCCGGAAACCTTGCAGGACCTGGCGTTCGGCCGCATCGACGCCGCCCTCAACGACAGCCTGATGGTCGCTTACCTGCTCAATCATTCCAAGCTGCCGATCCAGGCCGGCGCGCGTGTCGGCAATGTCGAGCGCATGGGCATTCCCATCCGCAAAGGCAATCCCCAGCTCAAGGCCGCCTTGAACAAGGCGCTGGCCGAGGCCCAGGCCGACGGCAGCCTCAAAAAAATCTCGGTCAAGTGGTTTGGCAGCGACGTCAGCCGCCCGGCCGCGCAGCCCTGATCCGGGGCGCTGCCGATGGACTGGGCCGCACTGGCCGAACTGTTGCGCGATGCCGCGCCGTCGATGCTCAAGGGCACCGGCTACACGGTACTCTTCGCGCTGGCCTCGATGGTCGGCGGCTTGCTGCTCGGCTTTCCCACCGCCCTGATGCGCCTGTCGCGCTGGAAGCTGGTGCGCGCCCCCGCCGAACTGTACGTCAGCGCCATGCGCGGCACGCCGCTGCTGGTGCAGTTGTACGTGATCTACTACTGGCTGCCCAGCATCGGCATCGACTTCCCGCCCGTGGTGGCGGGCGTGCTGGCGCTCTCGCTCAACGCCGGTGCATTCCTGTCGGAGAGCATTCGCGGCGCCGTGCTCGGCGTGAGCGAGGGCCAGTGGCGCGCCAGCTTCAGCCTGGGCCTCGGTTACTGGTTCACCCTGTATCACGTGGTGCTGCCGCAAGCCTTGCGGGTGGCGGTACCGTCGATGAGCAACACGCTGATCAGCCTGATCAAGGATACCTCGCTGGTATCGGTCGTCACCATTAGCGAGCTCATGCTTGCGACCAAGGAAGCGGTGGCCGGCAGCGCCAATCCCTTGCCGCTGTATATGACCGCGGCCGTGATCTACTGGTGCCTGAGCCTGCTGTTCGAAGCGCTGCAGCGCTACCTGGAACGGCGCCTGAACCGCGCGCATCGCTGACGATGGCATCGCGCCGCGCGAATCTGCGGCGCGATCGTGGGTTGCGCTCGACATCGCGCCCGCGCCCATGCTAGTCTAGGAGACAGTGCTTCCACCTTCCGTCCTGCGCTGCTTGCGTGCCGGTGCGTGGCAAGTCCGCTGGCGTGTGCAATGGGTGCGAGGTGAGATGGACAACGATCACGATCCGGCAGCACAGGATTCCGCGCAGGCGAGTCAGCGCCGGGCCATGCCAGGCCGGGCCACGCCAGGGCAGGCCGCGCCAGGGCAGGCCGCGCCAGACCGCGCCCTGCCGGGTGGCGCCTTCGCCTGGCATCCCGGACAACCGGCCGCCGTGGCCGTCGCCCCGCATGCTCAAGCACTTGCCCCCGCCCTTGACAGCAGTGGCGTGAGCATCGAGCGCCTGCGCCACGAGCAAGACCTGGCCCGGTCGGGCGACCTGTACCTGCTGGCCCCGGTAGGCTATTTCCTGCTCGCCTTCGACACGACCGTGCTGCAGGTTAACCTGGTCGGCGCCAGCATGCTCGGGGTGGCGCGCGCCAGCCCCGGCCTGCACCATTTCCGCTCGTCCGTGGTACCCGCCTTCCTGCCCGACTTCGACGGATTTTTTGCCCGTTCCCTCAACAGCGGCAAGGGGGAGACCTGCCGCATGCGTCTGCGAACGCCGGACGACGGCGCGCTCGACGTCACCTTGCACGGCAGCGCCGACGGCAGCGGCCAGGCTTGCCGCCTCGTGGTCGAGCGCGCCGAAGGCAAGCAGGCCGCGCTCGAACGCAGCGAGGAACGCTTCCGGCGCATCGTCCACAGCGCTGGCGAAGGCATCTGGGAAATCGACGCCACCGCCAGCACCACCTTCGTCAACCCGCGCATGGCGCAGATCCTCGGCTACAGCATCGAAGAAATGCTGGCGCGCCCCTTGCTCTCGTTTATGGATGACGAGGGCCTGGCCATGCTCGAGCAGTGCATCGCCGAGCGCGCCCAGGGCGTGCCGGCGCCCTACGAATACCGCTTCATCGGCAAGGATGGCAGGGTGGTCTGGACCACCATGTCGACCAGCCCCATCCTCGACGCCGACGGCGCCTGTCTCGGCGTGCTGGCGCTGGTCACCGATATCACCGAGCGCAAGCAGTCGACCGAGCTGATCTGGCATCAAGCCAACTACGACACCCTGACCGGACTGCCCAACCGCCACATGTTCATGGACCGGCTGGGCCACGAAACGCGCAAGGCCGATCGCGGCGCCGCCTTCCTGGCGCTGCTGTTCATCGACCTCGACCACTTCAAGCAGGTCGACGAGCGCCTCGGCCATGCGCTCGGCGACCTGGTGCTGATCGAAGCGAGCCGGCGCATCGCCAATTGCGTGCGTTCGAGCGATACCCTGGCGCGCATGCAAGGCGACCAGTTTGCGGTGGTGTTGTCGGGGCTCGACCATGTCGGCAGCGTCGAGCGCATTGCCCACGCCGTGGTTGCGGCGCTGGCCATGCCGTTCGAGCTGGGCGGCGAGAAAGCGTTCCTGCCGGCCAGCATCGGGATCGCCCTGTATCCGCCGGACGGGCGCGACGTCGGGCACTTGCTCGAGCGCGCCGAACGCGCGATGGAGCTCGCCAAGCAGGCCGGCGGCCACCAGTTCAGCTATGTCACGCCCGATCTGCAACAGGCGGCGCAGGCGCGCCAGAGCATTGCCGACGACTTGCGCGCGGCCATTGCGCTGCGCCAGTTCGAGATCGTGTACCAGCCGATTGTGTCGCTCCAGACGGGGACGGTGCACAAGGCCGAAGCGCTGTTGCGCTGGCGCCATCCCACGCGCGGCTTGCTGGGCCCGGCGGAGTTCATCCCGTTTGCCGAATCGAACGGGCTTATTGTCGAGATCGGCGACTGGGTGTTTCGCGAAGTGGCGCAGCAGGTGCAGCGCTGGCAGCGCAGTATCGACCCGTCGTTCCAGATCAGCGTCAACAAGTCGCCGGTGCAATTCCGGCGCGACGCCGACCTGTATCTGAGCTGGCTCGACTATCTGAACGAGCTCGGTTTGCCTGCGCACAGCATCGTCATCGAGATTACCGAAGGGGTGCTGTTCGAAGGCGCGACCCAGGTCATCGAGCGCCTGCGCCAGTTTCGCGCGATGGGCTTGCAGGTCGCGCTGGACGATTTCGGCACCGGGTATTCCTCGCTGTCGCACCTGAAGCGCTTCGATATCGATTATGTGAAGATCGACCAGTCCTTCGTGGCCACGCTCGAGAACGACGTGGGCGACCTGGCGCTGTGCGAAGCGATCATCGTCATGGCGCACAAGCTGGGGCTCAAGGTGGTGGCGGAAGGGGTGGAGACCAAGGTGCAGCGTGCGCTGCTGGTCGACGCCGGCTGCGATTACGCGCAGGGCTATGTGTTTGCCCGCCCGATGCCGGCGCAGGAGTTCGAAGCAATGGCCGCTGCGGGGGCGCCGCGCTTGCCGCATTGACCGGGCAGCGCCAGCTTCGCCATGGCGAAACCGACGCTGCCAGGCTTACATTCCCGGATAATTCGGCCCGCCGCCACCTTCCGGCGTGACCCACACGATATTTTGCGTCGGATCCTTGATATCGCAGGTCTTGCAATGCACGCAGTTCTGCGCATTAATCTGCAGGCGGTCCTTGCCCTCGTCGGTCTTCACATACTCATACACGCCCGCCGGGCAATAACGCGACTCCGGACCGGCATACTGCGCCAGATTGACCGACACCGGAATGCTGTCGTTCTTGAGCGTCAGGTGAATCGGCTGGTCTTCCGCGTGGTTGGTGTTCGAAATGAACACCGACGACAAACGGTCGAAGGTCAGCTTGCCATCCGGCTTGGGATACGCGATCGGCGCATAGTTGGCAGCCGGTTTCAGGCACTCATGGTCGCCATAATCGCGGTGCAAGGTCCACGGCGCCTTGCCGCGCAAGATCAGCTGGTCGATGGCGGTCATGATCGAGCCCAGGTACAGGCCTTTCGCCAGCCACGGCTTCACATTGCGCGCCACGTGCAGTTCCTCGTGCAGCCAGGACTGTTCGAACGCGGTCGGGAAGGTCGACAATTCATCGTGCTGGCGCTGCTCGCCCAGCGCCGCGAAGGCCGACTCGGCCGCCAGCATGCCGGTCTTGATCGCCGCGTGGCTGCCCTTGATGCGGCTCATGTTCAAGAAGCCCGCCTCGCAACCGATCAGCGCGCCGCCCGGGAACACCAGCTTCGGCAAGGCTTGCAGGCCGCCGGCCGTGATCGCGCGCGCGCCGTAGGAAATGCGCTTGCCGCCTTCGAAGAAGGTGCGGATTTCCGGGTGCGTTTTATAGCGCTGGAATTCTTCATACGGCGACAGATAGGGATTCTCGTACGACAGCCCGATCACATAGCCGACCATGACCTGGTTGTTTTCCATGTGATACAGGAAGGAACCGCCATAGGTATCCGACTTGAGCGGCCAGCCGGTGGTGTGGATCACCAGGCCCGGCTTGTGCTTGGCCGGATCGATTTCCCACAGTTCCTTGATGCCGATGCTGTACGACTGCGGGTCCTTGCCCTTGTTCAGGTCGTACTTGACCATCAGCTGCTTGCCGAGGTGGCCGCGCGAACCTTCGGCGAACAAGGTGTACTTGGCATGGAGTTCCATGCCGAGCTGAAAGGCCGCGGTCGGCTTGCCGTGGCGGTCGACGCCCATATTGCCGGTCGCCACGCCCTTGACCGAGCCGTTCTCGTTGTACAGGATTTCGGCGGCGGGGAAGCCCGGGAAAATCTCCACGCCCAGCGCTTCGGCCTGTTGGCCCATCCAGCGCACCACATTGCCCAGCGAAACCACATAATTGCCATGATTTTCGAAGCAGGCCGGCACCACGAAACCTGGCGTCTGGTACGCCTTGCTTTCGGTCAGGAACAGGATGCGGTCTTCGGTGACGGCGGTATTCAGCGGCGCGCCGAGTTCTTTCCAGTTTGGAATAAGTTCAGTCAGTGCGCGCGGATCCATCACGGCGCCGGACAGGATATGGGCGCCAATTTCGCCGCCTTTTTCCAGCACGCAAACGGACACTTCCTGGCCCTTGTCGGCCGCCATCTGTTTCAGGCGGATGGCGGCGGCCAGGCCGGCAGGCCCCCCGCCGACGACGACAACGTCGTACTCCATTGCTTCGCGCGGACCGTATTGTTCGAGGATGTTGATAGGCTCTGTCATGGTCTCTTCATGGGATAGAAAAATTTAAGCACGAGTGTGCGGCTTTTTGTCGAGGATTGCAACTTTGGCGCCATTTTACGGACAATATTAGACGCTGCCATCTAATACTGGCAATTTGTGACATCATTATGCTTTCGCAAGACCACCGCACAGGAGCCGATCGTGGGTATTGAAGTAAATTTCGAAGGAAAAATCGCACTCATTACCGGCGCATCGAGCGGCCTGGGCGCACGTTTCGCCAAGGCCCTGGCCGGAGCCGGAGCTCAGGTTGTGCTCGCTTCACGCCGCACCGACCGCCTCAAGGAGTTGCGCGCCGAGATCGAAGCCGACGGCGGCGCCGCGCATGTGGTCACGCTCGACGTGACCGACCTGGCCAGCATCAAGTCGGCCATTGCGCACGCCGAGACCGAAGCCGGCCCGATCGACATCCTGGTCAACAACTCGGGTGTCTCGACCACCCAGCGCCTGGTGGACGTGACGCCGGAAGACTACTCCTACGTCATGGACACCAATCTGCGCGGCGCGTTTTTTGTCGCGCAACAAGCCGCCAAGCGCATGATCCAGCGCGCCAAGGGCGACCCTAAAAAGCAGCACCGCATTATCAATATTGCCTCCGTGGCCGGCCTGCGCGTGCTGCCGCAGATCGGCGTGTACTGCATGAGCAAGGCCGGGGTGGTGCAGATGACCAAGGCGATGGCGGTAGAGTGGGGCAAATATGGGATTAACACCAACGCCATCTGTCCCGGCTACATCTCGACCGAAATCAACGAAGAATACTTCGCCACCGAGCAAGGCCAGAAGCTGATCGACATGCTGCCGCGCAAGCGCCCCGGCAAGCCGGAAGACCTCGACGGCCTGCTGCTGCTGCTCGCCGCCGAAGAAAGCCACTTCATCAACGGCGCCATCATCACTGCCGATGATGGTATGACCGCGCAATAAGCTCATCGTTCCCCGTTCGTCGGCGCGGCGAACGATGCGTTCAACAGGCGATGCACGTCCCCCAGGCGGTGCCAAAGACGGTGTCAGGTCTGACATTCGGACACGACCTGTGCAGTAAGACGGTGTCAAAGACGGTGTCAGGTCTGACATTCGGACACGACCTGTGCAGTTGAACGCCCCCCGACTGGTGTCAGACATCGTCGTGCTGTCGAGGTCGTGTCCGAATGTCAGACCTGACACCAGGGTTTGCGCACAAGGTTTGCGCCATTCCGCCATTTTCGCAACACCGGCCATCCTGCTAGTGTTGTCCACCTGCGCACAGGCCGAGAATCGTCTTTGTTGCTCCCCGGCCCCCTCCAGCCTCCGTCCCTGTTGTTTATCAGCTATTTATTTGCATAAAATCCGCTAACAGTGGGACAATTCGCACTTCTGTTGCTTGGTGCTACTTTAGTTTCTCGAATGGAAGTATTCCCCTAGGAGCCAGTATTACCGGCAGTTTATAATTTAGGCTGTATGTACCTTCGAGAAATTAGTACCCAATGCGAGTAGACGGGCTGAAGTTTTCCATTGCTGCGCATTCGGCGTGGGCGCCCGGGCTGGCAACGGCCGAGGCCTGGTCCGCATGGGCGCAGGCGCCGACCCGGATCGGCGAGGGCGCCGACCCGGTCGTGGCGGCGATGCCCCCCATGTTGCGCCGGCGCGCCGGTTTTCTGGGCAAGATGGCGCTCGACGTGGCTTACCGCTGCCTGGATGGACGCACCGATATCCCGGCCGTATTCTGCTCGCGCCATGGCGAAGTGTCGCGCGCGGTCGACTTGCTGGGCGAGCTCGCGCGCGGCGAGCCGATGTCGCCGACCGGCTTCGGGCTGGCCGTGCATAACGCCAGCGCGGGCCTGTTCTCGATCGCGCGCACCGACCGCGCCAATCACATGGCCCTGTCGGCCGGCGCGGCGACGGTTGAACATGGCGTGGTCGAAGCCTGCGGCCTGCTGGCCGACGGTGCGCCCATGGTCCTGCTGGTGGCGTACGACTGCGCGCTGCCGCCGGCGCTGGCGCACTTCGAGGATTGCGACGAACAGCCGCACGCGTGGGCGTGGCTGATGACCGCACCCGGCGCGGACGCCATCAGCCTGGCCTGCGATGGCTGCGCCGGCGAGGTGGCGCCGTCCACCCGGCCCGGTGGCCTGGACGTGCTGCATTTTCAGTTGAGCGGCGCGCCGCGCCTGGTGCGCCACGCCGGCCCGCAGCGATGGACCTGGACGCGCAATGGTTAACCGGATCGGCCGGTACTGGCGCGTGCTCGCCACCGGCCTGAGTTTTCTGGCATTCGGGATCGGCGGCCTGCTGCTGCGCATCGTGGTGTTTCCGCTGCTGCAGCTGGTGGTGTGGGAGCGCGCGGCACGGGTGATGGCGGCGCGCGCCATCCTGCGCCTGACGTTTCGCAGTTTTGTGGGCCTGATGCGCGGCCTTGGCGTACTGCGCTACGAATTCATCGGCCTCGAAAAACTCGAACGCGGCGGCCTGCTGATCCTGGCGAACCATCCATCGCTGATCGACACCGTGTTCCTGATGGCGTTCGTCAAGCGCGCCGACTGCATCGTCAAGAGCCACTTGTGGAATAACCCGTTCACCCGCGGCCCGGTACGCGCCGCCGGCTACATCAGCAACGACAGCGGCGAGCAATTGGTCGAGGCGTGCATCGCCTCCCTGCGCGCCGGGAACAACCTGATCATCTTCCCGGAAGGGACGCGCACCCCGGCCGGCGGCGCCATCAGCCTCAAACGCGGCGCCGCCAACATCGCCGTGCGCGGCGCGCGCGCCGTGACGCCGGTGGTCATCGACTGCCAGCCGCCCACGCTCGGCAAGGGCGACAAGTGGTGGCGCGTGCCGGAGCGCTTCGTGCAGTTCCGGCTTGAAGTGAAAGACGATATCGAGATCGGCGCCTTCCTCGGCGCCGATGTGAGCGAAGTAATGGCGGTGCGTCATCTGACGGATCACCTGCAACGATTTTTTACTGGAGAGTACCAAGGCCATGCTTGAAACAGAAGTGAAACAACTGATCATCGACGTCCTGCAACTGGAGGACATTGGCGTGGACGATATCGACAGCGCCGCGCCGCTGTTTGTCGAAGGCCTGGGCCTGGACTCGATCGACGCGCTGGAACTGGGCGTCGCGCTGCAAAAGCGTTACGGCATTTCGCTGTCGGCCGATTCGGAAGATACCCGCAGCCACTTCGCGTCGGTGCGCGCGCTGGCGGCGCTGATTGAAACCCACCGCAAAAAGTAATGGAGGTTGTATGGTAGACGTAAACAATATGAGCCGCGACGAGCTGCAAGCGTGGGTTGTCGATCTGCTGGCCGAGATGTTCGAGCTCGATAAATCGGCCCTGACGGCCGAGTCGAACCTGTACGCCGACCTCGATATCGACAGCATCGACGCGGTCGACCTGGCGGTCAAGCTCAAGCAGCTGACCGGCAAGCGCCTGCAGCCGGAAGTGTTCAAGACCATCCGCACCATCGGCGACGTGGTCAACGCGCTCGATGCCCTGGTCGAGGAACAGGCGGTATAAGCGTGCGCCTGTTGGCCGCGCTGTTGGCCGCGACCTCGGTCGTTCTCACGCTCTGTTATCCGCTGGCCATCTGGTATGGACAGGGGAGGGTGGAGCCGCGTTGGCTGGCGCTGCTGCTGGTGCTGGCCGCCGGCGCGCGCCTGCCGGCCATGAAGGCCAGCGTGGCCGCGCGCTGGTCGGTCGCCGGCGCCCTGCTGCTGGCGGCGCTGACGGTGATGGGCAACGGCATGCTGCCACTGAAGCTGTACCCGGTGCTGGTCAACGCCGGCCTGCTGGCGGCGTTCGGGTACACCTTGTGTACGCCGGTTTCGATGGTCGAGCGCTTTGCGCGCATGCGCGAGCCGGACTTGCCGCCGGCGGCGGTGGCGTACACGCGCACCGTCACCAAGGTATGGTGCGGGTTTTTCGTGGTGAACGGCGCCATTGCGCTGTGTACCGCGCTGTGGGCTTCGCAAGAGGTTTGGTCGCTGTACAACGGCGTGATTTCGTACGGCCTGATGGGCGTGCTGTTCGCCGCTGAATTTTTGGTACGTCTGCGCTTTAAGCGATTGCATCATGGTTGATTTGTTTTCCGTTCTCGGCGCGCGCGATGGCGCCGCCATCGCCGGCTGGCGCGAGGCCGCCCCGGTCAGCACGCCTGTCAGCGTGGCCGACTTGCGCGCGCGCGTGGGCGCGTGGCGCGCGCTGGCGTTGCGTACGCCCGGCGCCAACGCCGCCCTGTACATCGACGATAGCCTCGAATTTGCCGCCGCGCTGCTCGGCGCCTGGCAGGCCGGCAAAACCGTCTGGCTCAGCGCCGACACGCTCGACGCCAGCTGCGTCGCGCTGGCGCGTTCGGTCGACTGCTTCCTGGGCGAGTTCCCGGCGCGCTGGACCCCGCTGCACCCACGCCAGGACGAGGCTTGCGCGCTGCCATGGAGCGGCCCTGACGCCAGCTTCCCCGCGCTGGTGGTGCATACCTCCGGCAGCACCGGCGAGCCGCAGGCGATTCCCAAAAAACTCTCGCAGTTGATCAGCGAAGTAAGCACGCTGGAGGCCCTGTTCGGCCCCGCCATCGGCGACGCCGACATCATCGCGACCGTCTCGCACCAGCATATCTACGGCCTGCTGTTCAAGGTGCTGTGGCCGCTGGCGGCCGGTCGCGCGATCCACGCGGCCAGCCTGGCCTTCCCGGAACAACTGGCGCTGATGCTGGGTCAGCGCCCGTGCGCGCTGGTGGCCAGCCCGGCCCATTTGAAACGCCTGCCGTCGCACCTGGACTGGAGCGCCGCCGCGGCCTGCCTGCGCGCGGTGTTCTCATCGGGCGGCCCGCTCGCGCCCGACGCTTCGGTGGCGGCCGGCCTCCTGCTCGGCCACGTCCCGACCGAAATTTACGGCAGCTCCGAAACCGGCGGCGTGGCCTGGCGCCGCCACCATCCCGGCTCGCCCGGCGCCTGGGAAGCGCTGCCCGGCGTGGCCTGGCGCATCGCCCCCGACAGCGGGCGCCTCGAAGTGCGCTCGCACCACCTGGGCGACGACGGCTGGCTGGAACTCGAAGACCGCGTCAGCGCCGCTCCCGACGCACGCTTCCTGCTGCTCGGGCGGGGCGACCGCCTGGTCAAGATCGAAGAAAAACGCATCTCGCTCGATGCCATCGAAGCGGCCTTGCTGGCGTCCGGCTTTGCCAGCGAAGCGCGCGTGATCGTCTGCCCCGAACGCGCCGGCGAGCGCCAGGTGCTGGCCGCCTTCGTGATTCCTTCTGCCAGCGGGCGCGCGCTGCTGGGCGCCGAGGGCAAGCAGACGCTCAACGCGCTGCTGCGCGCCCACCTGGGCGGCGTGGTGGAGGCGGTGGCGCTGCCGCGCCGTTGGCGCTATCTCGATCAACTGCCATTCAACGCCCAGGGCAAGACCACCCAGGCGCAGCTGCTTGCCTTGCTCGGCGTGGGCGACGTCCGCCCGCGCGTGCCGCAGGTGCGCCTGATCGAGCGCGATGCGACGCCGAACGGCGAGCCGAACGGCGAACCGGACGGCGTCGCCCGGGTGCTGCTCGAACTGGTGGTGCCGTCGACCCTGTTCTACTTCGACGGCCACTTCACGCAGGCGCCGGTGCTGCCCGGCGTGGTGCAGGTCGACTGGGCCATCCGGTACGGGCGCGAGCACTTCGCCGTGGCGCCGGGGTTCCGCGGCATCCACGCGCTCAAGTTCCAGCAAGTGGTGCGGCCCGATGTGCCGTTCCGGCTGGAGCTCAAGTACGACAGCGCAAGCTGCACCCTGCATTTCCGCTATTTCTCCGACGCCGGGCAGCATGCCGGCGGTCGCATCCTGTTTGGCCCTTAACCTGAAGCGTCGCATGTTAGATAAAAAATTCTCCCCTGAACGCCAGACTGCCTTCGAAGCCCGTTTCGAAGCGCAAAAAATCGCCTTCGGCCCGGTGGTCTTCCAGTGCGTGCGCTACGCCTGGAAGCGCGGCATGCTGCAAACGCTGGCCGACGCCGGCGAAACGGGGCTGACCGTGGTCGAGATGGCGGCCAGCGGCCGCTGGACCGAGTACGCGCTCAAGGTGGT
This sequence comes from Massilia genomosp. 1, assembly GCF_011682185.1. Classification (NCBI taxonomy): domain Bacteria; kingdom Pseudomonadati; phylum Pseudomonadota; class Betaproteobacteria; order Burkholderiales; family Oxalobacteraceae; genus Massilia; species Massilia genomosp. 1. The sequence continues at coordinate 60,562 of NZ_WHJF01000026.1, read as the reverse complement.
GCTGGAAACCTGCCTGTCGGCCGGGGTGGTGTTCGTGCATGGCGGGCGCTATGCGCTTGACAAGGCCGGTTTTTGCGTCCTCACCGACAGCATCACCCAGATCAATATCGATTTCAATCACGACGTTTGCTACCAAGGCCTGTTCAAGCTGGACGAATCGCTCGACGCCGAAAAGCCGATCGGCCTCAAAGCGCTGGGCGAATGGCCCACGCTGTACCAGGGCCTGTCGGAATTGTCGGAGCCGGCCAAGACCAGCTGGTTCGCGTTCGACCACTATTATTCGGACACCTCGTTCCCGTCGATCATGCCCGACGTCTTCGCCACCGCGCCGCGCAAGGTGATGGACGTGGGCGCCAACACCGGCAAATTCAGCTGCGTCGCACTGGACTACAACGCCGACGTCGAACTGCACCTGGTCGACCTGCCGCGCCAGTTGTCGGTCGCCGCCACCGCGCTGGAGACGGCCGGCGTGCGCGAACGCGCGCACCTGCATCCCACCGACCTGCTCGACCCGGCCCTGGCGCTGCCGTCCGGGATGGACCTGATCTGGATGAGTCAATTCTTGAGCTGCTTCTCGGAGCCGGCGATTGCCACCATCCTCGAACGCGCTAGCGCCGCGCTGGCGCCGCAGGGCCAGTTGCTGGTGATGGACACCTTCTGGGACCGCCAGCGCTACGACATCGCCTCCTACTGCCTGATCAACACCTCGCCGTACTTCACGGCCATGGCCAGCGGGAACAGCAAGATCTACGAGAGCGGCGACTACGTGCGCCTGGCCGAAGCGGCCGGCCTCAAACTGCTCACCGCGCGCGACGGCATCGGCTACTGCCACTCGCTGCTGCGTTTCGGCCGCGCGGAGTAAGTCATGTTCAAGCCCTGCGTGATGATCCCCGTGTACGACCACGAACACGCCATCGGCGCCGTGGTCGACGCGGTGCTCGCTCACGACCTGCCGTGCCTGTTGGTCGACGACGCCAGCTCGCCTTCGTGCGCGCGCGTGCTCGACCAGTTGGCGCAAGCGCATCCGGGCAAGGTCGCGCTGGTGCGTCACGCCGTCAACCAGGGCAAGGGCGGGGCGGTGCTGACCGGTTTCAGGAGCGCCGCGCAAGAGGGCTTCACGCACCTGCTGCAAGTGGACGCCGACGGCCAGCACGCAACGTCCGACATCCCGCGCTTCATCGCGCTCGCGCGCCTGCATCCGCGCGCCGTGATTGCCGGCTGCCCGGTGTACGATGAGTCGGTGCCGAAGCTGCGCCTGTACGCGCGCTACCTGACCCACGTCTGGATCTGGATTAATACGCTCTCGTTCGCGATCCGCGATTCGATGTGCGGCTTTCGCATTTATCCGGTGGCGCCGGTGCTCTCGCTCGACGCGCGCTGCTCGCTCGGCAAGCGCATGAACTTCGACCCCGAAATCCTGGTGCGCCTGTTCTGGGACGGCGTGCAGGTGGTGAACCTGCCGACCCGGGTCACGTATCCGAGCGACGGCGTGTCGCACTTCCATGCCTTTCGCGACAACGTGCTCATTTCGCGCATGCACACGGTCCTGTTCTTCGGCATGCTGATCCGCCTGCCCAAGCTGATGGCCCGCAAATGGCGCAGCGCATGACGCGCCTGCACGCCAGCCACTGGGCGTCGATCTCGGAATCGAGCTTCGTGGGCGGCATGCGCCTGCTGTTCTGGGTGTGCCGCGTGTTCGGGCGCTGGCCGTTCCGCGTGGTGCTCTATCCGGTTCTGGCCTGGTATGTGCTCACCAAGCCGGCCGCGCGGCGCGCGTCGACGACCTACCTGGACCGCGTGCGCGCCTTTGCCCCGGTCCCCAAAGGCTGGTACGGCGTGCTGCGCCACTTCGGCAGCTTCGCCGAAACCATTCTCGACAAAATGCTGCTGTGGGGCGGCCTGTTCGACACCGCGTCGGTCAGCCATGTCGGCATGGCGCCGATGCGGCGCCTGCTCGATGAAGGGCGCGGCGCGGTGCTGGTCTGCTCGCACCTTGGCAACGCCGACTTGTGCCGCGTGCTGTCGAACGACGTGCCGGGCCTGAAACTAACGGTGCTGGTACACACGCGCCACGCGCAGGCTTTCAACAACATGCTCGCTTCGCTCGACCCGCGCAGCCAGACCAACCTGCTGCAAGTGACCGAGATGAATCCGGCCACGGCGATGATGCTCTCGGAACGGGTAGGGCGCGGCGAACTGGTCGTCATCGCCGGCGACCGCGTGCCGGTCTCGCCCGACCCGCGCGTGGCAACGGCGCCGTTCCTTGGCTTCGACGCCGCATTTCCGGTCGGCCCCTACGTGCTGGCCTCGATCCTGCAATGCCCGCTCTACATGATGTTCTCGACCCGCATCAAGCGCGGCTACGAAGTCCATTTCGAACTGCTGCGCGAGTCGGTACGCCTGCCGCGCAAGGGCCGCGACGAAGCCGTGTCGGCCATCGCCGCCGATTACGCGGCGCGCCTGCAGCACCACTGCACCCGTTCCCCGCTCGAGTGGTTCAATTTTTACGATTTCTGGCACTTACCCCATTTGGACAAGCACGATGCACCCTGACCCGAGCACCACCCGCCGCGCCGTCACCTTCGACCGCGAGCGCCTCACCATCGAGGATATCGTCGATATTGCGCGCGGCACCGCCAGCGCGGAACTGTCGCTTGATCCGGCGTTCCGCGCGGCGATCGCCCGCGGCGCCGATTTCCTCGACCGCCTGCTGCGCGAGGACGGCACCATCTACGGCGTGACCACCGGCTACGGCGACTCATGCACGGTGGTCATTCCCCCCGAGCTGGTGGCCGAACTGCCGCACCACCTGTATACCTATCATGGCTGCGGACTGGGCGACTACCTGACCCCTGCGCAAACGCGCGCGGTCATGGCCACGCGCCTGGCGTCGCTCTCGAAAGGCTTTTCGGGCGTGAGCGTCGAACTGCTGGAACAGATCGCGCGCCTCCTGGACGCGGGCCTGTTGCCGCTGATCCCGAGCGAAGGCTCGGTCGGCGCCAGCGGCGACCTGACCCCGCTGTCCTACCTGGCGGCGGTATTGTGCGGCGAGCGTGAAGTCTGGCGCGACGGCGTGCAGGTCCCGGCCGCGCAAGCCTTGCAGGAGGCCGGCATCACGCCGCTGCGCCTGCGCCCCAAGGAAGGGCTGGCGATCATGAACGGCACCGCCGTCATGACCGCGCTGGCCTGCCTGGCCTACGACCGCGCCGACTACCTGACCCGCATGTGTACGCGGATTACCGCCATGGCCTCGTTCGCGCTGGACGGCAATGCCCACCACTTCGACGAAACCCTGTTCTCGGTCAAGCCGCACGCCGGCATGCAGGGCGTGGCCGCATGGCTGCGCGAAGACCTGCACGTGGGCCGGGCCGAACGCAATGGCAAGCGCCTGCAGGACCGCTACTCGATCCGCTGCGCGCCGCACGTCATCGGCGTACTGGCCGACGCGCTGCCGTTCTTCCGCCAGTCGATCGAAAATGAACTCAATAGCGCCAACGACAATCCGATCATCGACGCCGAAGGCGAACGCGTACTGCACGGCGGCCATTTTTACGGCGGCCATATCGCCTTTGCCATGGACGGCATGAAAAATGCGGTCGCCAACCTGGCCGATCTGCTGGACCGCCAGATGGCGCTGCTGGTCGACAGCCGCTACAACCACGGCCTGCCGGCCAACCTGTCCGGCGCCGAAGGTCCGCGCGCGGCCATCAACCACGGCCTGAAAGCCTTGCAGATCAGTTCTTCGGCATGGACCGCGGAAGCGCTCAAGCTGACCATGCCGGCCTCGGTGTTTTCACGCTCGACCGAATGCCACAACCAGGACAAGGTCAGCATGGGCACCATCGCCGCGCGCGACTGCCTGCGCGTGCTGGACCTGACCGAGCAGGTTGTCGCCGCGCTCCTGATCACTGTGCGCCAGGGCGTGTGGCTGCGCCTGCGCGTCAATCCGGAGCATCCCGCGCCGGCCGCGCTGATGGAGATGATGGAAAAAATCGGCGCGGACGTGGCGCCGGTGGTGGAAGACCGCCGCCTGGAGCCCGAGCTGCGCGTGCTCATTGCGCGCCTGCGCGAGCAAGCCTGGAGCCTGTATGCGTAGGGGCGCGCCGCCCAGCCGCTGGTTCGCCGAGACCGGGATGCAGGTCCAGTTCTTCGACCTGGACCCGATGCAGATCGTCTGGCACGGTAACTACGTCAAGTACCTCGAAGTGGCGCGTTGCGCGCTGCTCGACAAGATCGGCTACAACTACGAGCAGATGAAGGCCTCCGGCTTCGCCTGGCCGGTGATCGACATGAACCTGCGCTACATCGGGCCGGCCGTGTTCGGCCAGCGCCTGACCCTGCGCGCCGAAATCGTCGAATACGAAAACCGCCTCAAGATCGATTACCTGATCACCGACACGGCCAGCGGCAAGCGCCTGAACCGCGCCAGCACCACCCAGGTGGCGGTCGATATCGCCAGCGGCGAGATGTGTTTCATGTCGCCGCCCGTGCTGTTTGAAAAACTAGGAGTGACACCCGCATGAAACGCTTGATCCTGGCATTCGCCATCGCCGCCTCCTGCGCGGCCGCCAACGGCGCCGCGCCGATCGCCAAAATCCAGGCGCTGCTGGCCAAGCCGAGCATGCTGTGCGGCCGCTTCGACCAGACCAAGCACCTGGCCGGCATGAAAAAGCCGCTCGCTTCGAACGGCCGCTTTTGCGTGGTCGCCGGCAAGGGCGTCCTGTGGCGCACCTTGAAGCCATTCCCGAACACCCTGCGCCTGACGCGCGACGAAATCGTCAGCTTCCAGGGCGAGCGCGTGGCGATGCGCCTCGAAGCGAAGCAGGAACCGACCGTACGCATGATTAACAGCGTGCTGTTTTCGCTGCTCTCGGGCGACCTGGGCCAGCTGGAGACCCTGTTCGAGGTCGATGGCAGCGTTGACGGCGGCGTCTGGCAAGTGGCGCTCAAGGCGCGCCAGCCGGCGCTGGCCAAGGCCATCGGCGCCATCTCGCTCGACGGCGGCGCCTACGTGAAGAACATCCAGATTGCGGAAGCGTCGGGCGATAAGACCCTGATCGTTTTCTCCGAAATCAAAACAGGCGAGGGCGCAATCACGCTTGATGAGGCGGCGCTGCTGTGAACACGGAAGTAAAGCGGCACAAGTGGCTGGCCTGGATCTGGGCCGTGGTGGTGTGTACCCTGCTGGGGCATAACGCCTACCTGTGGATGGTCCAGCGCATCGTGCCGGACACCGATATCCTGGCCTTGCTGCCGGTGCAGGAGCGCGACCGCGTGCTGCAGGAGTCGTTCACCCACATGGTGGACGCGGCGCAGCAGCGCGTGATCGTGCTGGTTGGCGCCGCCGACTGGAACGACGCCAGGCGCGCCGCCGACGCTTACAACGCGGTGCTGGCGACCAAGCCCGGCGTGCTGGAAGCGGTCAAATTGTCCGACGAAACCCAGGGCGACTGGCTGGCGCCATTCCAGAAGCACAGCGTGGCCTTGCTGACGGCGCCGCAGGAAGCGCAGCTGCGCAATGAGAGTCCGCAATTCTGGACCGAGGCGGCGCTGGCAAAACTGTACACCGCTTTCTCAGGCCCGAAGCTGGGCGCCTTCCGCGACGATCCGTTCGGCCTGTTCACAGGCTGGGTCCAGGAACGCGCGCAAGAAACGCCGGTGCGTCCGCGCGACGACAAGCTGTTCGTGGCCGACGCCGAACGTCAATATGTGCTCATGCCGCTGACCATGCGCGCGCCGGCATTTTCGATGACGGCCCAGCAAACCGTGGTGCCGCTGCTCGAACAGGCCAAGCAGGCCGCGCTCAAGGCCGTCCCGCAGGCGCGCGTGATCACGGCCGGCGTGGTGCTGCATGCCTCCGCCGCCAGCCACCAGGCCGAAGGCGAAATGTCGACCATCGGGGTCGGCTCGCTGGCCGGCATCGTGCTGCTGACGTGGTTTACCTTCCGCTCGCTGCGTCCGATCGCGCTGGTGCTGCTGTCGATCGGAATCGGTTTTCTAGGTTCGCTGTCGGTGTGCTGGCTGCTGTTCGGCCGCATCCACCTGCTCACGCTCGTCTTCGGCGCAAGCCTGATCGGCGTGGCCCAGGATTACGGCATCTACTACCTGTGCAACCGCATGAGCGCCGATCCGGGCGAGAATTCGGTGTGCCTGCTCAAGCGCCTGCTGCCCGGACTGTGCCTGACCTTGCTGGCGGCGGTGATCGGCTACACCGGCCTCGGTTTCACGCCGTTCCCCGGCCTGCGCCACATGGCCGTGTTTTCCGCCGTGGGGCTGGTGTTCGCCTGGCTGACGGTGACCTGCTGGTTCCCGCTGCTCGTTTCCGGCGGCACCCTGAAAACCGGCTCGCTGGCGCGCAGCTACGGCGCGGCGCTGGCCCGCTGGCCGCGCGCGCGCCTGAACGCGCCAACCTTCGCCATCGCAGCCGTGTTCGTGCTGCTGGCCGGTTTCGGCTGGTCGCGCCTGGGCGTCAATGACGATATCCGCTCGCTGCAAACGCCGCCCAGGCATCTGATCGACGACCAGATCAAACTGGGCAAATTGCTCGATGCGCCGACGCCGGTGCAGTATTTCCTGGTGCGCGGCGCCAGCGCCGAAATCGTGCTGCAGCGCGAAGAAGCACTCAAGCGCCGCCTCGATCCGCTGGTCGCGGCCAAGCGCATCGGCGGCTACCAGGCCATGTCGAACTGGGTGCCGTCGATCCGCACGCAGATCGAACGGCGCGCCCTGGTCGATGCCAAGCTGCTCGCGCCCGGCGGCCCGCTCGAGGCGCTGGCCAAGGCGATCGATGAAGACAGCGCCTGGGTCGCCGCCACGCGCGTACACCTGATGGCGCCGCGCACGCCGCTCACGCCCGAGGAATTCCTCAAGACGCCGCCGAGCGAGCCGTGGCGCCACCTGTGGCTGGGCCAGATCGACGGCGTTCACGCCAGCATTGTCGCGCTGCGCGGCATGAGCATGGCCGCGCTGCCCGAACTGCGTACGGCGGGCGAGGGCATGGAAGGCGTGCAGTGGGTCGACAAGGTCGCCGAGATTTCATCGGTGCTGGGCCGCTACCGGCAGTACATGGGCTGGGTCGTGCTGGCCGCCTACGCGGTGGTGCTGGTGCTGCTGTACCCGCGCTATCGCGGCAACGCCTGGCGCGTGGTGGCGCCGACCGCGCTGGCGAGCATCGCCACCCTGGGCGTGCTTGGCCTGGCCGGCCAGTCGCTGCAACTGTTCCACGTGCTCGCGCTGATGCTGCTCCTGGGGGTGGGTGTCGATTACGGCATCTTCATGCAGGAGCACCCGGACCGGCGCGACAGCACGCCGTGGCTGGCGGTGGGCCTGTCGGCTGCGAATACGATTTTGTCTTTCGGCCTGCTTGGCCTGAGCCGCACCCCGGCGCTGCAAGCGTTCGGACTGACGATGCTGATCGGGACCGCGCTCGCGTGGCTGCTGGTCCCCTGCTTCACGAACACCGAGGACAAGAAACATGCGTAACTCCCGCCTTTCCCCAGCCCTGCCGGCCCTGCTGGCCGCCACGCTGCTGGGCGCCTGTAGCACGCCGCCGGCGCCGGTCGCGCGCCTGGGCATCAAGCTGGCGCCGCAAGCGCTGGAGGCAAGCATCAGCGTGCAGCAGCACCTGAAGGTCGAGCGCAAGGGCCGCATCGACGAACTCGATGCCGCCGTCGAAGTCGATCCGCAGCAGGTGCAGATGGTCGGCCTGGCCTTCGGCCAGCGCGTCCTGAGCCTGAACTACGACGGCAAGGAACTGCGCTCGTGGCGCCACATGATGCTGCCCAAGCAGGTGCGCGCCGACGACGTGCTGGAAGACATGCAGCTGACCCTGTGGCCGGCCGAGGCGATCGCGCGCAGCCTGCCGCAGGGCTGGCGCATCGAAGACGCCGGCCTCTCCCGCACCCTTTACCTCGACGGCGCGGTGGTGGCCACGATTAGCTACACGCAGATGCCGCGCTGGAGCGGCACTGTGATCCTCGACAACCTGCGTTACGATTACCGCCTGACCATCGAGTCGGCGCCATAAGAACATGAAGCTCTTCCTGAACGAATGCGGGATCGTGTGCGCGCTGGGCGACTCGCATCAAGAGATCAAGCGCCGCCTGTACGCCGGCGAGAGCGGCATCGCCCCGACCGACGCCTGGTCGCCGGGGCGCGAACTGCCGCTCGGGCGCGTGCTTGGCGCGCTGCCCGACGCCGCCGGGCTCCCGCTCGGCCAGCGCAGTCGCAACAACCGGCTGGCGCTGGCCGCGCTGGCGCAAATCCGCCCCGCCGTCGATGCCGCCGTGGCGCGCTACGGCGCCAACCGGGTCGGCATCGTGATCGGCACCAGCACGTCCGGCATCGCCGAAACCGAAGCGGCGCTGCGGGTCCATTTTGCGGGCGCCGCGCTGCCGGCCGATTTTCATTATGCGCAGCAGGAGATGGGCTCCCCCGCATCCATGCTGGCGCACGAACTGCGCACCACCGGCCCGGCCTACGCCCATTCGAGCGCTTGCGCCTCCGGCGCCAAGGCCATGGCCAGCGCCGCGCGCCTGATCCGCATGGGCTTGTGCGACGCCGTCGTCACCGGCGGTGTCGACACCTTGTGCGGCTTTACGGTCGCCGGTTTTTCGGCGCTCGAATCGGTCAGCGCGGCGCGCTGCAACCCGCTGAGCGCGAACCGCGCCGGCATCAACATCGGCGAGGGCGCGGCCCTGTTCCTGATGACGCGCGAGCCGGCCGCGGTCGCCCTGTGCGGCTGGGGCGAAGCGTCCGACGGCCATCACATGTCGGCGCCCGATCCGGCCGGCAGCGGCGCGCGCCTGGCGATCGCCGAAGCGCTCGGGCGGGCGGGCATCGACGCCGCCCAGATCGACTACATCAACCTGCACGGCACCGCCACCATCCAGAACGATGCGATGGAGTCGCGCGTGGTGCATGAGCTGTTCGGGCCAGCGGTGCCGGTCAGTTCGACCAAGGGTTTTACCGGTCACGCGCTGGGCGCGGCGGCCGCGCTGGAAGCGGCGCTGATCTGGCTGGCCATGCAGACCGACAATCCGGACGGCCTGCTGCCGCCGCAGTTGTGGGACGGCGTGCCCGACCCGGCCCTGCCGGTCCTGAACGTGGCGGCGCCCGGCGCGCGCCTCGGTCGCCCGCTCAACTGGGCGCTGAGTAACTCGTTCGCCTTCGGCGGCTCGAACGCCACCTTGATCCTGGGACGGACCCAATGAACAGCGACAGTTTTCCCGATATCCGCGCGCTGGTTCCGCATGAAGGCCAGATGGTGTTCCTCGACCGCGTGCTCACGGCCGGCACCAGCACCTTGTGCGCGGAAGTGACCATCGGCCAGCACAGCGTGTTTTTCGACGCGGAAGGAGCCGAGCCCGGCGTCGGCTCGTGGGTCGGCATCGAATACATGGCGCAGGCCATCGCCGCCCACGCCGGCTTTCTGGCGCGCCTGCGCGGCGACGCGGTGCGCGTGGGCTTTTTGCTCGGCGCGCGCCGCTACCAGGCCAATGTGCCCCTGTTCACCCTGGGCAGCGTGCTGCATGTGCATGTCCAGCACGTGCTGCAGGGCGAGAACGGCCTGGGCGCGTTCGACTGCCGCATCGACGATGGCGCCAGCGCGGCCAACCTGGCCAGCGCCACCATCACGGTCTTCCAGCCCGATAATGTTAACGAATTTTTGCAGCGGAGTTTTTAATGAGTAGCCAGAGCGGTAGCCACAGCAGTATCAACGAGACAGTATTGGTGACGGGTTCGTCGCGCGGCATCGGCAAGGCCATCGCGCTGCGCCTGGCGCGCGACGGCTACGATATCGTCGTCCATTGCCGCAGCCAGCGCGCCGAGGCCGACGCGGTCGCGCGCGAGATCGAAGCGATGGGGCGCCATGCGCGCGTGCTGCAGTTCGATATCGGCGAGCGCGATGCGGCCGCTGCCGCGCTGCTGGCCGACATCGAACAGCATGGCTGCTACTACGGCGTGGTGTGCAACGCCGGCGTGGCGCGCGACAATGCCTTCCCGGCCATGAGCGGCGAGGATTGGGATATCGTCCTGAAGACCAATCTCGATGGCTTCTACAACGTGCTCAATCCCCTGGTCATGCCGATGGTCCAGCGCCGCAAACCGGGCCGCATCGTCACCATGGCGTCGGTGTCGGGCCTGGCGGGCAATCGCGGGCAGGTCAATTACAGCGCCGCCAAGGCCGGCATCATCGGCGCCACCAAGGCGCTGGCGATCGAACTGGCCAAGCGCGCGATCACCGTCAACTGCGTGGCGCCCGGCCTGATCGAGACCGACATGATCAGCGACGTGCCGCTGGAAGAAGCGCTCAAGATGATTCCCGCCAAACGGGTCGGCAAACCCGAGGAAGTGGCGGCGGCGGTCAGCTTCCTGGTCGGCGCCGACGCATCCTACGTCACGCGCCAGGTTATCTCGGTCAACGGAGGCATGGTATGACACGCCGCGTCGTCGTTACCGGCATGGCCGGCATCAGCCCCCTGGGCAACGACTGGGCCGCGATCCGCACGCGCCTGGGCGAATTCCGCAACGCCATCGTGCCAATGGCTGATTGGGCCGACTACGAAGGCCTCAACACCAAGCTGGGGGCGCCGGCCGCCCCGTTCGAACTGGGCGAGCGCTTTCACCGCAAAGCCATCCGCAGCATGGGACGGGTGGCGTTGATGGCCACGCGCGCGGCCGAGATGGCGCTGGCGCACGCCGGCCTGCTCGAGCATCCATTGCTCAAAAGCGGTCGCATGGGCGTGTCCTTCGGTTCGTCCGCCGGCACCCCGAGCGCGATCGGCGACTTTGGCCGCATGATGGAAGAGCGCAGCACGCGCGGCATCAACGCCACCACCTACATCAAGATGATGGCGCATACGGCGCCGGTGAATATCGGCGTGTTTTTCGGCTTGACCGGGCGCGTGGTCACCACCTCGTCGGCCTGCACCTCGGGCAGCCAGGGCATCGGCTACGCATATGAAGCGATCCGCAACGGCCAGCAAACGGCGATGGTCGCCGGCGGCGCCGAGGAGCTGTGCGCCACCGAAGCGGCGGTGTTCGACACCCTGTTCGCCACCAGCACGCGCAACGACACGCCGGGCGCCACCCCGCGCCCGTTCGACGGCGCGCGCGACGGTTTGGTGATCGGGGAGGGCGCCGGCTGCCTGATCCTGGAAGAGATGGAGCATGCGCTCGCGCGCGGCGCCACCATCCACGCGGAGCTGGTCGGCTTCGGCACCAACAGCGACGGCTGCCACGTGACCCAGCCGAATGCGGCGACGATGAAGATTGCGATGGAGCTGGCCTTGGCCGATGCCGACCTGGCGCCCGGCGCGATCGGCTACATCAACGCGCACGGCACCGCCACCGAGCAGGGCGACATCGCCGAATCGCAGGCCACCAACGCCATGTTCGGCGCGGGCGTGCCGATCAGTTCACTGAAAAGCTACATGGGCCACACCCTGGGCGCGTGCGGCGCGCTGGAAGCGTGGATCAGTATCGAGATGATGCGCGAGGGCTGGTTTGCGCCGACCATCAACCTGGAGCAGGTGGACCCGCGCTGCGCGCCGCTCGACTACATCCACGGCGAGGGGCGGCGCATCGACACCGACTACATCATGACCAATAATTTTGCCTTCGGTGGCATTAATACCTCGCTCATTTTCAAGAGGTTTGGCTAAACCGGAGCACGACGCCGGCCAAAGCGCGGCCCGCAGGCCGGGCCGCGCTCTCCATTACGATCCGGCCGTGCTCGGGAACAGCTGGTCGACCAGTTCGGTGATCTTCTTTTCCGCGCCGATGAACTTGCCCATATTGCCGCCGCCGCGGGTGGCGTCGTAGGTGGCTTTGCCGGAGGGCTTGCCGTTCTTGTAGACGACGATGTCGGCATACGACATGTACATCGCCAGGTCCCAGCGCCAGCTCGCCGTGTAGGTCGAGGTGACCGGGCAGGCGATCAGCGAGGCGTCGCTGTCGAGGCGCTTGACCTCGTAACCCTTGTTGCTCAGCGCGCGCTCGAAGGCGTCGAGGAAGGTCGCACGCACGTTGCCGTTCTGGACGATGCACACGGTTTTGCTGTCGAGCCGCTCGACAGGCTTGACGGTTTGATGGATCGCGCAGCCGCTCAAGGCGAACAGGGCAAGGGAAACGCTGGCCAGTCTGGAGAACATATAGTTTCTTAATGGAAATTATCGGGACTGAACTATACCATTGCGTTTCCACGTAAACATATCCTTTTTTAGCAATAACTAAGATCGTTCTGCGTTGGTACACAGCCTCATAAAAAGCAACGCTTATGTGCGAATAGTTCGACATGGATCAATACGGGGCAACAAATCGACAGTTGTCCAGCGGAAACTTCGAGAGGTCTCCATGTCCTGGTTCTACAATTTGAAGATTGCGCGCAAGTTGATGCTGGTGTTTGCCCTGGTCGTTGCGATGGCCAGTTTCCTGGGCGTGTTTTCGATCAGCCAGCTGGTCAAGGTGCGCGACGCCTCCAACGATATCGCCACCAACTGGCTGCCGTCGGTACGCTACCTGGGGCAGGTGCAGGCCTCGCTGTCGCGCTACCGCATCCCGGAAGCGACCCATGTGCTGCTGACCGACGAAGCCGACATGCTGGCCACCGACAAGTCGATGGCCACGCGCCTCGAGACCCTGCGCAAGCAGCAGGAATCGTCCGCCGCGCTGGTGACCGAAGCGGAGGAAACGCGGCTCTGCAACGAACTGAAGGTGGTGCTCGACAATTACCTGGCCGAGAGCAGGAAGGTGACTGACTTGTCGCACGCCGGCAAGAAGGAGGAAGCGCGTGCGGCTTTCCGCGGCCCGTCGAACAAGGTATTTCGCCAGATTGACGAAGCGCTCGACGCCATCATCAAGATCAATGACAGCGGCAGCGCGGCGTCGGCGGCGTTTGCCATGCAGACCTACGAGATGGCGCGCAAGCTGATCATCGGCAGCCTGGTGGCACTGGCGGCGGTGGGCCTGCTGCTGCCTGTGGGCCTGGCGCGCATCGTGGCCGGCCCCTTGCAGGAAGCGGTGGCGATCGCCGGACGGGTGGCCGGCGGCGACCTGAGCGGGGTGATCGTCGCCTCCAGCACCGACGAAACCGGGCAGTTGATGACGTCCCTGCGCAGCATGAACGACAGCCTGCTGGGCGTGCTCCAGCAAGTGCGCAGCGGCACCGATACGATCGCGCTGGCCTCGGCGGAAATCGCCAGCGGCAACCTGGACCTGTCGAGCCGCACCGAGGAACAGGCCAGCTCGCTCGAAGAAACCGCGTCCGCCATGGAGGAGCTTACCTCCACCGTGCGCCAGAATCCCGACAATGCGCGCCAGGCCAAGCAGCTGGCATTGAGCGCCTCGGCCATCGCCAGCGACGGCGGCGCCGTGGTGAGCGAAGTGATCAGCACCATGGAATCGATCAGCGCTTCCTCGCGCAAGATTGTCGACATCATCAGCGTGATCGACGGCATCGCCTTCCAGACCAATATCCTGGCGCTCAACGCCGCCGTCGAAGCGGCGCGCGCCGGCGAGCAGGGCAGGGGCTTCGCGGTGGTCGCCTCCGAAGTGCGCAACCTGGCCCAGCGCAGTGCTGCGGCCGCCAAGGAAATCAAGCAATTGATCGACAATTCCGTGTTCCAGGTCGACGCCGGCACCGCGCTGGTCCAGCGCGCCGGCAGCACCATGACCGAGGTGGTGGTCAGCGTGCGCCGCGTGAGCGATGTGGTGGCCGAAATCTCGGCCGCCAGCCACGAGCAGAGCACCGGCATCGATGAAGTCAACAAGGCCATCGTGCAGATGGATGAAGTGACCCAGCAGAACGCCGCGCTGGTCGAACAGGCGGCCGCCGCGGCGGGCGCCTTGCAGGAACAGGCTGACAAGCTGGCGCGCCTGGTCAGCGTGTTCCGGCTCGACAGCGCCGGCGCGCCCGCGCCCGCGTTGCGGCCGTCGGCCGCGCGCGTCCTTCATTAATGGCCGCAAGGCCCCGTACCCTTTACCGGAGAGACCAATGAAAAGTAGCTCGTTCGCAGTTGCCGTGCTCGCCCTCGGCGCCAGCGCCGCGGCCCCTGCCCAGTCCAGCGTACAAATCTACGGACTGCTCGATGCGGGTGTCGATCATGCGTCCGATGCGCTCGCCGGCGGCAAGTCGGCCACCCGGGTCAGCTCGGGCGGCATGAATACCTCGCGCTGGGGCTTGCGCGGCAGCGAAGACATCGGCGCCGGCCTGAAAGCGGTGTGGAACCTCGAAGGCGGCGTGCTGATGGATACCGGCGGCATGGACGGCGCCTTGTTCCGGCGCCAGGCCTATGTGGGCCTGGACGGCTCCTTCGGCCGGGTGGTGCTGGGGCGCTCGTTTACCAGCGTGTACGACACCGTCATCCAGTTCGATCCGATGGGCTTTGCGCCCTACTATTCCTGGGCCACGAGCGGGCCGGCCATCGGGCCGTCCAAGTACGGCATGACGACCGGCTTCGATAACATGATCAAGTATTCGGGCGCGACCGGCGGCTTCAAGTACGGCGCGACCTACGGTTTCGGCGAGCAGAGCAGCGGCGCGCGCGACAGCGCCAAAGTCGCCACCGCGGTGAGCTACAGCGTCGGCGGCCTCGGCTTGATGGGCACCTGGGAGCGGGTCAACGGCAACACGCTGGCGGCCAGCGGCCGGCGCGACGAGACCACCGTCATCCACGCCGGCGCGACCTACGAAACCGGTGCCTTCAAGATGTACCTGGTCGCGCGCGATTACCAGGCCGAATCGGGCAACCGCAGCGTGCGCGATGTGGAAGGCAAGACCGTCTGGGCCGGCGTCGCCTGGAAAGGTTTGCCGAACGCCACCATCACCGGCGCGGTGTACAAGATCGACGTGAGCAACGTGGCCGCCGGCGCCGATGCCGACCCGACTTTATATGTGGCGCGCTACCGTTACGCGCTGTCGAAACGCACCGATGTCTACGTGGCGGCGGCGTACGCCAAGCCAAGAACGCGCGCCTGACCGGCCTGTCGCGCGATGACGCCGGCTTTGCCGATACCCAGCGTGGCGTGATCACGGGCGTGCAGCACCGTTTCTGAGAGACTCAATTGCAAGCAATGAAAAGGCGGATGAGCGACGACACCGACGAACTGGCCCAGCGCTACTTTCGCGAGAACGTACATGCGCACCTCACTGCGGAAGAGGTCGACGAGTTCGAGCAGTACGGTGCTGTCGGCTCCGGTTCGCCCTTCGATTTCTGGGAGGCGATCGTGGGCGGGCCGCTTCCGGTGTCAGGTCCGCTTCCGGTGTCCGCTTCCCGCTTCCGGTGTCAGGTCTGACAAACGGACACGGGCTCTACGAGTCTCCTGGTGTCAGTCTCCTGGTGTCAGGTCTGACAAACGGACACGGTCTCCTGGTGTCAGGTCTGACAAACGGACACGGGCTCTACGAGTCTCCTGGTGTCTCTCCTGGTGTCAGGTCTGACAAACGGACACGGGCTCTACGCATTCCCGGTGTCAGCGTCTCCCGGTGTCAGGTCTGACAAACGGATACGGGCGCTGCCGCAATACCGCCGAGTTCGTGTCCGAATGTCAGGCCTGACACCGGGAGCGACAGGGGGCGGGCGCTGCTGCAATACCGCCGAGTTCGTGTCCGAATGTCAGACCTGACACCGGGGACCGGGCTCTGCCGCAATACCGCCGAGTTCGTGTCCGAATGTCAGACCTGACACCGGGGGGGCTGACACCGGGGAAGACACCGGGGAATGAGCGGACGGGCCAAGCTTCCCGCAGGTCCGTCTACCAGAGCAGCGGCCGTCCGAAACTGGCCCAGAACAGCCAGCGTTGCAGCTCGCGGTGTCCGCCGCTGCCGATCTGCCACGGCGCGGCCTTGCCGGCGTCGAGCCGGATGGTGGAGATGAATCCGGCGCAGGTCGACACCACCAGGGTGTTGCCATCGGCCGAGATATCCATCGCCATGACGGTCGAACCGACGAAGTGGTGCCAGTGCTTCCTGCCGGTCGGGCCGAACGCGCGCAGGTAGCCTTGCGCGTCGCCAACGATGAACTCGCCCTGGCGATGCACCGCCGCATACACGCGCGCGCCTTCCTGCACGGTCGGGGTGCGCGGGTCGTCGTTGTAGAAGTCGGTGTCCAGGCCGGGAAAATCCTTCACGTCCACGGCCAGGGTGGCGCCCTCGTAAAAGTGGCAGGCGTTGAAGATCGCCATCTGGCTGTCGCCGCTGAAAGCAGCGTAGTGCGGATATTCGCCTACCGGGCCGATGCTCGAGACCATGTTCAACTGCGCGTCGAACACCTGGTGCGCGCCATCCTGCCCGCCCACCGCGATCCACTTGCCGTCCGGCGAAATGGCGCCGTGTTCCATGTCGAGCCGCACCGGCAAGCCATCTTCTTCCAGCGACTCGGCGGTCGGCCACAGGCGCCGCGCGCCGCCGGCCGCCAGCACGTAAATGCCGACCGAACTGACCAGCAGCACGCGCTGGCCGTCGGGAAAGGGGATCAGGCGGGTCGGGCGCGGACGGTCTTCCAGGTCTTCGCCTTCCATTCCTTCGGGCAGGTCTTCATGCCCGGTCGGCCAGGCCAGCTCGACTACCTTGGGGCCAAGCCAGCCGTCGGTGACGGTCACGCCTTCGTCATTACAGGTGGCAAAATAGCGGCGCTGCGGGCAGCGCCCGATGAAGTCGATGCCCTCGACATCGGTGCAGGTAGCACCCTGCAGATGCAGCACCGGCCCATCCTGGTACGGGGCGCCGGCGCGCAGCAGCATGCTGCCATCGTCGAGCAAGAGCAGTTCCGAACTCTTGATGCCTTGCGCATCGAGCAGGTCGGCCAGCGGCGCGTGCGCCGGCGGCCAGGCCTGGCGGAACGCGTCATGCGCGGCCTGGTCCTTGCCGGGCTGGTTGACCTCTTGCAGCGCTTCCAGCCAGTGCGGCAACAGGTGCGCCATCGGCGGCATGGACGGCTCTTCGCCAGCCTTGTCCCAGCCGTCGGCCAGGCCGATGCGCACATAGTCGTTGATGGCGTCGGCATAGCCGAGCACGTGTTTTTGCCATTCTGCCTGGGGAGAAGTCATGCGGTCGTTCCTGATCGTGAGCGGAGTAGATAAACGGTAATTGTTGACAAGAAAATATTGCCGGAAATATATTACCAGAAATCGGATGACAACAGAATGTCAGCGGCTCACGCCCACCAGTTTATGCACCAGTTCGGACGAGGTGGATGCGGAGAATTTGCGCATCAGCTTGGCGCGATGCATTTCCACGGTGCGGGGACTGAGGTCGGTTTCGCGCGCGATCACCTTGCTGGTCTTGCCCTCGACCAGCAAGGCGGCGATTTCGCGCTCGCGCGGGGTCAGTTCGGCCGTGACCGGGCGCTTTTCGCTGACGTCCTCGAACGTCCACACGCCGGCGCCGAGCGGCGCGCGCGCGTCCAGGGCGCGCCCGCTCACGTGGCACCAGAACAGTTCGCCGGCGGCGCGGCGCATGATGCGCTCATCCGAATACACGCCGCGCGCGTTCATCACCGGAATGATGCGGTCGCCCGTGCGCAGGAATTCATCCATGGTCGGGTACAGTACCCGGAACGATTGGCCATCGAGTTCGCCGTGGACATAGCCGAACATCGAGGTCAATGCATCGTTGCTGGACTGGATGACGCGGTCGACCGAAATGCACATGCCGACCGGCGCGTGGCGGAAAATGGTTTCGTAATCGATGGCGTATGATGCGGTCATTGGAGGGTGGTCAGTGATTCGGTGGCATGGAGCACCAGCAGCCCAAGCCGGTAGTTCTACGGTATTGTGCTTTCGGCCCGCGTATTTTATGCTGAGAATCCACTGTGCAGTGCAGTAGGAACGAATTTAGCTTAACTATAAAAAGGGACAGGGAATGAACAAAGTTTATCCTGACGCGGCATCGGCGTTGGCCGGCATCGTGAGCGATGGCCAGACCATCGCAGTCGGCGGCTTCGGCCTGTGCGGCATACCGGAAGCGCTGATCCTGGCCTTGCGCAACAGCGCCGTCAAGCAGCTCACCGTGATCTCCAACAATGCCGGCGTGGACGATTTCGGCCTCGGCCAGTTGCTCACCACGCGCCAGATCAAGAAAATGATTTCGTCCTACGTGGGCGAGAACAAGGAATTCGCGCGCCAGTACCTGGCCGGCGAACTCGAACTCGAATTCACGCCGCAAGGCACCCTGGCCGAGAAGCTGCGCGCCGGCGGTTCGGGCATTCCCGCGTTTTTCACCAAGACCGGGGTCGGCACCATCGTCGCTGACGGAAAAGAAGTGCGCGAGTTTGACGGAGAACAATACGTGATGGAGCGCAGCCTGGTAGCCGATGTGTCGCTGGTCAAGGCCTACATGGCCGACCGCGCCGGCAACCTGGTGTACCGCAAGACGGCGCGCAACTTCAACCCGAACGTGGCGCAAGCCGGCAAGATCACCATCGTCGAAGTCGAAAAGCTGGTCGAAGTGGGCGAGATCGATCCCGACCAGGTGCATACGCCAAGCATTTTCGTACACCGCATCGTCGTCAACGCCACGCCGGAAAAGCGCATCGAACAGCGCACCGTGCGCACCAACTAAGAGCACAGGAGAAGAAGATGGCATGGACTCGTGATGAAATGGCCGCGCGCGCGGCGAAAGAATTGCAGGATGGTTTTTATGTGAACCTGGGCATCGGCTTGCCGACCCTGGTGGCGAACTACGTGCCGGCCGACATCGAAGTCTTCCTGCAGTCCGAAAACGGCTTGCTCGGCATCGGCCCGTTCCCGCTTGACGCCGCCGTCGACGCCGACCTGATCAACGCCGGCAAGCAGACCGTGACAGCCTTGCCCGGCGCGGCCTACTTCAGCTCGGCCGATTCCTTCGGCATGATCCGCGGCGGCAAGATCAACCTGGCGATCCTGGGCGCGATGCAGGTGTCGGCCCAGGGCGACCTGGCCAACTGGATGATTCCCGGCAAAATGGTCAAGGGCATGGGCGGTGCGATGGACCTGGTGGCCGGCGTCAAGCGCGTGGTGGTGGTGATGGAACACGTCGCCACGGCCAAGGATGGCTCGACTTCGCATAAAATCCTGCCGAAGTGCGACCTGCCGCTGACCGGCGTGGGCGTGGTCGACCTGATCATCACCGACCTGGGCGTGATCGAAGTGAGCCCGGCCGGGCTGAAACTGGTGGAACTGGCTCCCGGCGTGAGCAAGGAACAGGTACTGGCCGCCACCGGCGCCGAACTCGACGCCAGCGCGCTGTAACCGCGCGATGCCATACGGCGCACCGCGCGCCAGCCCGGCCGCCATGCGCAGCGCCAGCAGCGCGGCGCACACCGACCAGAAGCCGACGATCCACAGTAGTTGATCCTGCCAGGCCGCGAGGCCGGCGTCGCCGCCGCGCGGCGCCGATCACTTGATCGCCCAAGCGCATGGCCGCCGCGCCCGCGCCGCCATCGTGCAGGCGCAGCGCCAGTTCGGCGGCGGGCCACAGCACGCAGGCCAGCAGCGCCGCGCAAGCGAGGTTGTAGCGGTATTCGGGCCGGGTGTTGTGCATCAGGGCCAGCAGGAGCGCGCAGGTGCAGCCGACCAGCAAGCCTTGCCATGTAAAGTGGAGCAGGGTCCAGCCGATGCTGTCGATGAGGGACGCCGTCATTGGTCTTCTTCCTTGAGCATGTTTTCGATCTCCTGGCGCTCTTTTTTGCTGATGCCGCTGCGCAGGGCGGCCATCACCAGGGCCTTGGCCGAGCCGGAAAACGCTTTCTGGATCAGGTCCTTGAGCAAATTGGTCTGCAGCGAATCCTGCGCCTGCGCCGGCGCGTACACGTGCGAGCGTTCGCGCTCGTCGCGGATCAGCAAGCCCTTGGTGTGCATGATCTGCATCAGGCGCAGCACCGTCGCGTAGGTCACCTCCGGCCGCTCCTTGAGGATGGCCTGGTGGACCTGCTTGGCGGTGGCCGCGCCGAGTGGCCACAGGGTTTGCAGAAGACCGAGTTCGGCCGCTGTCGGCTTGGGCGGGGCGGGAAGTGTTGGCATGATGCGTTTTCCTTGAATGACAGGTATCAGCTTGGCGCATCGAGACTTTCGTGTCTAACGAGAAGTCCTGGCACGCCCAGAAATAGCGCTCGTCCTTCACACTGGCCCACCTTGACATGGACAGCATGGTCTATAACTGGCGCGGCATGGAAGATTCAGGCGGGCTGCGCCCGGCGTTGCGCGGGTAAAGTTTGCTTTGCCAGCGACAGGCATGGCAAGTACCATGGCTGTGCCAGCATGGCAAACGACACCAAGGGAATCCATTGAAGAGCGCGCAACTGGCACTGGCCAGCATCGGTATCGCTGTACTGACCTACGCGCTGGCGATCCTTTTCGCGCGCGGTACGTTTTCCGGATGGAGCGGCGGCTGCGGCGACTTCGGCATGCGCTGCGTGGGGCAGGGCGTCATCGTGCTCGGGGTGGGATGCCTGGCCGGCGTGGCGCTGGCCGTGGCCGCGCTCGGGCATGCCGGGGCGCGCACCTGGCTTGGCTGGGCGGCGCTGCTGATGAACGGCTTGCCGCTGGCCGCGATCGGCCTCATGGCGCTGCTGATCGCGCTGCGTTAAACGACGCCGCGCCGCCGGTTTTTCGCGGTCCCCTACAGTTTCCAGATGGAGGCGACGGGAGCCCAGCTTTCCAGCGGCTTGCCCTTGGCGCTGGGCCAATGGCGGGCCGCCGCCACGCCCTTGCTGACCATGCCGAACCTCGATGGTTTCATGATCGTGTTCGATACCACCGGGCGTGAAAAGATCGAGACGGAGCTGGCCGGCGATGCGATCAGGATCGCGCGCCGCAAGGCGGAGGGGATTGCGGCAGGACTCGGACGCAAGCTGGGAGCGGCGAGCGCCGTCAGCACGGGAGACTTGAAGAACCTGACGCGGGCCATGGGGCTGGCGCCGAGCGAGGCCGGATCACGTTCGTCGTCGCAGACGATCGGCACGGAGCGCGCCGACCTGCTGACGGTGATGTCGCTCAAGTTCGCGCAACCGGTCGATGTGATCTACCGCTTGCAGTGAGCCGGGTTCCCGCGGGGGCTGCTTGTTCCCCGCGGGAGAGGGCGAGCGTCAGGCGGCTTTGCGAACAGGGTACATTTCGCGGTCGTCGTCAATATGGGTAGGATTGGCCAGTTCGTTTTTCAGGCGTTCGTGATCGAGTTCTTTTTCCCAGTGCGAGACCACCACGGTGGCGACGCCGTTGCCTACAAAATTGGTCAGCGCGCGGCATTCGCTCATGAAGCGGTCGATGCCGAGAATGAGGGCCATGCCGGCCACCGGGATGGTCGGCACCACGGCCAGGGTCGCGGCCAGGGTGATGAAGCCGGCGCCGGTGATGCCGGACGCGCCCTTGGAAGTCAGCATCGCCACGCCCAGGATGGTGAGCTGCTGGCTCAAGGTCAGGTCGGTATTGGTGGCCTGCGCCACGAACAGGGCCGCCATGGTCATGTAAATGTTGGTGCCGTCGAGGTTGAACGAGTAACCGGTCGGCACCACCAGGCCGACGACCGATTTGGAGCAGCCGAGTTTTTCGAGCTTGCGCATCAGGGCCGGCAGGGCGCTTTCCGAGGAGCTGGTGCCGAGCACGATCAGCAGTTCTTCCTTGATGTAGGCGATGAAGCGGAAGATCGAAAAGCCGGTCATGCGGGCGATGGTGCCGAGCACGATGAACACGAACAGGGCGCAGGTCAGGTAGAAAGAACCCATCAGCTTGGCCAGCGGCAGCAGCGAGGCCAGCCCGAATTTGCCGATGGTGAAGGCCATTGCGCCGAACGCGCCGATGGGAGCGACTTTCATCACAATCCCGACCACGCCGAAAATCACATGCGACATATCGTCGACCAGCTTGGCGATCGGACGACCGCGTTCGCCCAGCATCGACAGCGCGAAGCCGAACAGGATCGCGAACAGCAGCACTTGCAGGATGTCGCCCTTGGCGAAGGCATCGACGACGGTGGTCGGGATGATGTTCATCACGAAGTCGAGCGTGCTCTGGTTATGCGCCTTGGCGGTGTATTCGGCGATGGCCTTGGCGTCGAGCGTGGCCGGGTTGGCGTTGAAGCCGTCGCCCGGACGCACCACGTTGGCGACGACCAGGCCGATGGCCAGCGCGAAGGTGGAGACAACCTCGAAATACAGCAGCGCCTTGCCGCCGACGCGGCCGATTTTCTTCATGTCCTGCATGCCGGCGATACCGGCGACGACGGTGCAGAAAATCACGGGGGCGATGATCATCTTGATCAGCTTGATGAAGCCGTCGCCCAGCGGTTTCATGTCGACCCCGAGTTTCGGGTAGAACACGCCGAGCAGCACGCCGCACACGATGGCGATCAGAACCTGTACATACAGGATCTTGTAGAAGGGTTTGTTCATGACGGTGTCTCCGTTCGATATTTGAGTATCTGTATCTTTATCGAAATTCTGCACGTCATCTATTGTGGATATCCGCAGAATGCGAAGTTTCCAGATGTAAATATTTAATGATTGATATGCGGCAATGTCGGTGTCGCTTATCGGGGACATACCGAGCGTATGAAGTTGGCAATGAGCTGTTCGCGCGCGCGGTCCCGCCTGCCACGCGGTAAAGCGACGGGCAGCGGCGGGTAGCGGCGGGCGGCGGGGGGCTGAACCAGCCAGATCGCATATCTGCGGTAAATCTTGCCGCCTTTCATCACGAAGCGGACCTTGTTCAACGCGGCGATGTCGCTGCTGGGGTCGCCCTCAAGCGCCACGATGTCGGCCAGCATGCCCGGCTTTAGCTGGCTGAGTTCGTCCGACTTGCCGAGCACGGCGGCCCCGAGCACGATGGCCAGGGTGGCCACGAACAGGCGCGGGCCGTCGATCACCCCTTCGGCGATAGCGCCTTTGACGGCGACATCGGCAGAGCCCGCGCCTTCGCTGCCGAGGTCGCGCAGGGTGGTAAAGCCCGCTTGCAGGGTCGTGCTGGCGTGCTTGCCGGCGAGCAGGGTGCGGTAGGCCGGCGCTTCCTCTATCACCTGGTCGTCCAAGCTGGTTTCCTGGTACGCGTGCGGCAGCAGGTGCGAGTGCAGGTCCAACAGGCCGGGGATCAGCTTGGCGCCGGGCAGGTCGGTGCGTTCGGCGTCGGCCGGCGCGGCCAGGAAAGGGAAATAGTATCCCGGACGCGGCGCGCCGCCAGTAGGTGCGCCGCCGCGACAATCAGTTCGCTTCGGCGCGGACGACCACGGTGCCGGCCGGCGCGCGGACGCTGTCGGGTATTGCCGCCTTGCGGCTGGCGCGGCGCGCATGCACCCAGTGCCATCCGAACGTTGGCAGCAAGGCGGCCCCCATGGCCAGGTGAACCAGCGCCGCGCCGCTGCCGAGCGCATCGTCGCCCGCGTAGTAGATCGCCACCGCGCTGGCGGCCAGCAGTACCAGCATGATGCCGAGCGTGGCGCCACTGCCGCGCTGGCGCCGCTTGCGCCAGCCGGCGCGCATATGCACGCTCCACAAGGCGCCGAGCATCATCAGCACCACGAAACCGCCCGTCGCGTGCATCGCCGCAGTGACCACGCGGCCGGCGCCGGGCAGGCGCCAGGCAAGCTCCATCTCGAAACGCATGAGCAAGGTGGTGGGCGCCATCAGGCAGCCGCTGACAAACAGCAGCAGCAGCGCGCCCAGCAAGGCCCGTACGAACCAGGCGGGATAGCCTTTCATGCGCATGCTCCCGCGGCGGGATCGATCAGTGCCCCGCCCAGCGCGCGCACCAGGGCCGCGCGCGTTGAGGGTGCGGCGTTGGCTGCCACCTTGGTCAGGGCGTCGGCGCGCCAGGCGCTGCGCGCGAGGACGGTCCAGATGCCGCTGGCGGGGAGCGCGTGCGGCGGCGCCACGATGTGGGCGGGGAAGGCCGCCGCTTGCGGGTCTTCATCGTATGCGGGGGCGCCGGCACGTGAGCTGGCCATGGCGGCGTCGCGCAGCCCGCCCAGCGGGCGCATGCTGCCGTCGAATTCGCGCCGCTGCATCGGCAGCACCAGCGCGCCGAACACGCGCACGTCGCCGCCGGCGTTGACCCAGCCGGCTTCGGCGCCGGCGCGGCGCAGCGCGCGCACCGCCAGGTCGACCGCGTAGCCTTTGGCGATGCCGTCGAGGGTCAGGCGCAGCGGCCGGCCCAGCCTGGCCCAGCCCGGCCCGGTCTCGATGTCGGCAGCGCTGCCGCGCGCCAGCGCCGGCACGCCGCCGTGGTCGGGCAGGGCGCCGCAAGCGACCAGCGCGCCGCCCACGGTGCAGTCGAACAGGCCGCCGCTGGCGCGCATCATCGCGCGCGCGGTGCGCAGCAGGCGCAGGGTGGACGCGGACAAGGCGATCGGGCGCCCCTGCGCCAGGTTCAGGCGCGACAATTCGCTGTCGCGCTCATGGAAACTCCATAGCGCCTGCGCCGTTTCGATGCAGGCAAACGCGGCCCGCATGGCCTCCTGCGCCGCCGCGCCGCGCGCGCCGACTTCGACATAGGTGCCCAGCAGGGGGCGCATGCGCCTGGCGTCAGCCATGGCCCAGGTACAGCTTGTGCATGACCATCAGGCGCTTGACGCCGTCGAGCACATTGCGGCTCGACAGGGTGGCGCCGCTGATATTCGGCACATCCTGGTCGAGCTTGAACGGATCGGCCAGGGTCTTGCCGACGAAGTGCTTGCGCCAGCCCATGTCGCGAATCTGGCCGCCGTGGGTTTCGCGGTAGCTGAGCACCTCGATGCCGAGCACCCGGCCGTCCGGCGCGAGCGCGGTGGCGTAGGTGATGAACTCGTGCTTGCCGACCACCTCGTCGACCATGAACCAGCCCAGGAAAGCGCCTTCGCGTTCGGCGCGCCAGATCTTTTGTTCGTCGGTCCGCTGGCGCACGCCGGCCAGTTCCTTGATGCGGTCGCGCTGCTCGCCGCTCAGTTTGAGCGTCCGTTCAGGGAAGCTTGTCGCGCTCGGGAACAGCAGCGACTGCGCCGCCGCCACCGTCAGGTAGTCGGTGGCGTGGGCGGGCGACACCAGCGCTGCCATCGGCAGCAGCAGGGCGGCGGGGTCGACATAACGGCGCATGGCGGTCTCTCTAAAAGTTGTAGCCGACCTTGAAGCGGATCTCGTTTTTGGTCTTTTCGATCAGGTGCAGGTCGGTGTCGGTCTGGCCGGCATATTTTTCGCCGCCGCCGCGCACTTGCTTGAAGGCGGTCAGCGTGGCCCACCATTTCTGGCCGGCGTAGTGGATGCTGGGGCCGGCGAACAGGGTCCAGCGTTCCAGGCCGACGTCGGTCTCGTACTCGGATTCGCGCTGCATTTCGGCGCCGGCATACCAGCCTGGCGCGAAGCGGTAGGACACGCCGGCGCCAAGCTTGGTGGAAATTTCCATCTCGGGATCGGTAGGCCAGTCGAAATCGTCGGGCAGGTTGGCGATGGGTTTGCGCTTTTCGCGCGCGGCGCGGCCGCCCACGTTGCCGATGACGACCAGTTGGCCTTCGAGGAAGTATTTTTGTACCTGCATCTCGAACTCGACTTCGACTTCGCTTTTGTTGCGCCCGGAGTGCGGGTCGAGGCGGCCCAGTTCCACCGAGGCGATGCCGGAGACGCCGATATCGTCCTTGGCCGGGCTGAGGAAGTTGTATTTCATGCCCAGTTCGACGCTGCGCGCGCGCAAGCCGCTCTTTTTGTCGCCCGGCAGGTAGCCGTCCACGACCAGGCCCGAGGTGTTGATCGCCAGGCCGTTCAGTTCGGCCGATACCTGGAAGCGGTCGCTCACGCCGTATTCGTATTCGGTCTTGGTGTCGAGCGCGCGATAGTGGCCCGCGCCTTTGTCGGAACGCTGGGTGAACCACTGATAGAACTCGCTGCTGCCCTTAGGCAAGGTCTCGGCGCCGCGCACGTAGCCCAGCAGGTTTTCATCGGCCAAGGCAGGCAGCGACAGCGACAGGGCGGCAAGCGCCAGGAAAATACGGCTAGGGGACATCGTGGGTGTTCTCCGGAAGATATGCGGCATGGATGTCGCTATGATTGAAGCGGCATTGTAAATACAAATCATTCTCGTTACAAGTGGCGTTATCAATGGCGCGTGGATTGCTCGATGGCGCCGGAGCACAAGCAACGGGTATGATCCGGGCCTGAACCGCATCATCGTCAAGGAAACGCATGCATCGAGCGCTATTCATCTGCAGCCAGAACCGGCTGCGCAGTCCGACGGCCGAGCAGGTCTTCGCCAGCTGGACCGGGGTCGAGACCGATTCGGCGGGCCTCGGTGGCGACGCCTCGGTGCCGCTCTCGCCCGAGCAGATCGGCTGGGCCACCATCGTGTTCGTAATGGAAAAAGCGCACCGGCGGCGCCTGGGCGAGCGCTTTCGCGCCCATTTGAACGGCAAAAAAGTGGTTTGCCTCGATATTCCCGACAACTATACCTATATGCAGCCGGAGCTGATCGGGATCCTGGAAGCGAAGGCTGGAAAGTTCCTGCGTCCGTGAAGCAGCCCGTGTGACGCGGCGCCTTGTGTGCGCTGTCGCCTGCGCAATTGTGCATGTGACCACCCCGCACGCGGTATAGTTGTGCTTTCGACCCCGCGTCGGCCACCTGGGATACCCGCCATGAAACTACTCCGTCATCTGCTGCTCGTTGCCGCCATCGCACCAGCCATCGTACACGCGGCGCCCAAGGCGAAGCCGGCGCCCAAGTCGGTGACCTCGTTCTTCCCCCAGCTCGAGCTGGGCCGCTTCCTCGCCGATAATTTCGACCTGGCCTCGGTACGCAGTTCGCTGGCCGCGCGCCGCACGCCCGAGCTGCGCACCTTCGCCGATTTCGGCATGCTGCCCACCAACAGCGGCGACGACGTGGTCACCTTCGATGGCGAGCGCTGGCTGTACCAGCTGCGCGTGGTGCGCCGCGCCGACATCAACAACGACGGCATCGAAGACCTGGAAGTGTGCTTCACCGACCGCGCCAAGGGCGCCACCTACGACTCCTCGCAAAGCCTGCTGGTGAGCCGCTATTCCGACGAAACCTACGCGGTTGCGCTGCGCTACGATTCCGATGCCTGCGGCCCGGCGGCCAAACGCGACAAGGCTGGCGCCACCCTGACCGTCCCGTCAGGCAAGCCATCATCGCAATGAGCAAACCTGTTACCCGCACGACGCTGCTGCTTGCCCTGCTCTTGCCCCCGCTGTTGCCCCTCGCTCCGATGGGCGTCGCCAGCGCGGCGGCCCCGCTCGCGGCGGCGCCTGCCTTGAGTTCCTCGCAGCTGGAGGAAATGCGTCGCATGCTGGCAGTGGTCAAGGGCGAAACCATCCTCCAGGCGGCGGTGCGGGAAAACACCGCGCTGCGCGCCTCGCAGCACGCGCTGTTCGCGTATTTGTTCGCCAATACCGCTGCCGAGCGCCAGCAAGACCTGATTCTGCGCGTGCTGGCGCGCCATGTAAGCCCAGGCGGCGCGCGCAGCATCAGCGAGGCGTATGCAACGCTGCCCGGCCAGCGCGCCCTGATCGCGCGCGCCGACGCGCCGCAGGCGGACGTCGTGGTCGCCTTCAACGCATCGGCGCCGGCGCTGCTGCTGGCCAGTACCGTTGCGGCGGCCCGGCCGGAGATCGAACAGGCGGCCAATGCGTGGGCGGCCGAGTCCCAGGAAAAGCTGATCAAGCAGGCGAGCGCATCCATGCTCGACGAAGTGCGCCTGATGCGCGCGCGCGCCGCCTATAGCGACCCTGCCCTGGGCCCCTACTCGAAAAGCAAGGTGGCGCCGATCGAGCAGATGATGACCGCGCACGCCGACTCCGCGCTGCGCAATGCGCGCGCCACCCGTGTACTCGACCAGACACTCGAAGAACTGGACTGGGGCGCGGTACTGCGTCCGGCCAATCTGGTGTCGGCCAAGGCGGTCGGCGAAGGGCAGCGCAAGGTCGAGGCCCTGCAACTGGCCATGGGCCGCTATCTTCAGGCGCTCAAGGCCGACGCGCAGCAGAACGACGATGAGCTGAACAAGATCGACATGCCGTTCGAGAGTAAGGCACTGGACGATCTGGCGCGCGAGGTGGGGCGGGTGCTGGTCAAGCTGGCGCAGCTGGAAAAGGCCCACGATGGCGTGATCGAAGGCTACCGGAACATCCTGGACTTCGCGGCGGCGCGGCAGGGCAAGCTGAGCGTGAAGAACGGCAAGCTGGTCATCGCGGACAAGGCCGACCAGTACACCTATGCGGCGCTGAACGCGAAGCTGGGCGCGGCGCGCGCGGCGATCGCCGCCAAGTAGCATTGCGCGCCGCCCGCGGGCGACCTGGTGCTGCAACCATTGTCCCTTCAGGGAGCTTCATGTACCGGGTACTCAAATTCGCGCTGGTTCTGTGGGCCTGGGGATGCTGGGCCTGGGTAGCCTGCAGCCATCGGTGGTGGTGGCTGCTGGTGTCGGTGGGCCCGTACCTGCTGTTCAACGGTTTCGGGCATCACCTCGATAAAGACAAGGAGCAAGCGACACCGGCTGGCGATTGAGCTCGCCCGGCACGCCGCCTGCTTCCTGAAGGCGCGCCGCACTTATTGCGCGGCCCACCCGCCATCCATGTTCCAGGCCACGCCGCGTACCTGGTTGCCGGCCGCGCTGCACAGGAACACGGCCAGCGCGCCCAGTTCTTCGGGCGTGACGAATTCGCCCGAGGGCTGCTTTTCGCCCAGCAGGGCCTTCTTGGCCTCCTCGTTGCCGATGCCGTCCTTGGCGGCGCGCGCGTCCACCTGTTGTTGCACCAGCGGCGTGAGCACCCAGCCGGGGCAGATGGCGTTGCAGGTCACCCCGGTGCCGGCGCTCTCGAGCGCGGTCACCTTGGTAAAGCCCACCAGCCCGTGCTTGGCCGCCACGTAGGCCGATTTCTGGGCCGAGCCGACCAGGCCATGCACCGACGCCAGGTTGATGATGCGGCCCCAGTTCTTGTGCTTCATGCTTGGGAGCGCCAGGCGCGTGGTGTGGAAGGCCGAGGTGAGGTTGATCGCGATGATCGCATCCCACTTCTCGGCCGGGAAATCCTCGATATTGGCCACGTGCTGGATGCCGGCGTTATTGACCAGCACATCGACGCCGCCGAATTTGTCTGTCGCGAACCGCATCATCGCGTCGATCTCGCTTGGCTTCGACATGTCGGCGTTGTGATACGCCGTCTGTACGCCGCATTCGCGCGCCAGGTCGGTGTGCAGTTGGTCGATCTGCTGGGCGTCGCCGAAGCCGTTGAACACGATGTTGGCGCCTTCCCGGGCCAGCGCGCGCGCCATTCCCAGGCCAATGCCCGAGGTCGAACCGGTGACCAGCGCGGTTTTACCGCTCAACATACCTGATTTCATTGTGTCCTCTACAGAAAGAGTTTGGGGGGGATGATGTAGAATTCTAAACGCAGGGGACCCGCAGTAGGGAAAGAAGCATATCAGGGAAAATGAAAGCATCTGATTGACAGTGGCGGCCTTGATAACGCCTAACCAGGAGCCGGCATGATCGAAGCAAGAATCAAGTTCGTCCAGTGCCTGTCGCCCGCCGGCTTGCACCGGATGGCCTACAAGGAGTGGGGCGACCCGGCCAATCCGCGCGTGCTGGTGTGCGTGCATGGCGTCACGCGCGTGGGCGACGATTTCGACAGCCTGGCGCGCGCGCTGGCCGGTCACTACCGCGTGGTGGCGCCGGACGTGGTCGGGCGCGGCCGCTCCGGGCGCCTGGCCAACCCGCAGTTCTACCGCGTGCCGCAGTACGTGAGCGATATGGTGACCTTGATCGCGCGCGTCACCGAGGGCAATGGCGAGGATGGCGTCGACTGGTTCGGCACCTCGATGGGTGGCCTGATCGGACTGGCCCTGGCCTCGCTGCCCGGCACCCCGGTGCGCAAACTGGTCTTGAACGATATCGGCCCGACGCTCGACCCGGCGGCGCTGCTGCGCATCGGCGACTATATCGGCCAGGAGCTGCGCTTTGCGACCTTTGACGCGGCCGCGCGCTTTGTGCGCGAGGTGTCGCAGTCGTTCGGCGAGCACACCGACGAGCAATGGCGCAAGCTGGCCAGCGACGTGCTGCGCCAGGAGCCGGACGGCCAGTGGGTGCGTCACTACGACATGGGCCTGGCGCTGCCGTTTCGCTCGGCCACGCCCGAGAGTACGCGGGCCGATGAAGCCATGCTGTGGGCCGCCTACGATGCCATCGCCTGCCCGACCCTGCTGGTGCGCGGCGAACATTCCGACCTGCTCTCGCGCGCCACCGCCGCCAGCATGGCCGCGCGCGGGCCGCGCGCCACGCTGGTGGAGATCGCCAACGTGGGCCATGCCCCGACCTTTATTCACGACGACCAGATCGCCATCGCACGACAATTTTTGATTGGTACTTGAAAGACATTATGGAAATTACACGACTGCACGTAGGAAAACGCTTGTCCGAAGTGGCGATTCACAATGGCACGGTGTACCTGGCCGGCCAGATCGCCGAGGACACCTCCGCCGACATCGTGGGCCAGACCCGCGAAGTGCTGGGCCACATCGACCGCCTGCTGGCCGAAGCGGGCAGCGACAAGAGCTGCATCTTGATGTGCCAGATCTTCATCGCCGACATGGCCGGTTTCGCCGGCATGAACGCGGTCTGGGACGAATGGGTCGCATCCGGCCACACGCCGCCGCGCGCCACCGTCGAATCGAAGCTGGCCGATCCCGCATGCCTGGTTGAGATCGTCGTTACCGCAGCACTGCGCTAAGCCGCATGGTCTCGATTGCAGCACTCGGCAGCACAACGGCCGAACTGGTACAGGGGCTCAGTCCGGACGACTGCGCGCGCGTCGAAAGCGCGCTGGCGTATGCGGGCGAGGCCTACAAGGACATGGCCTGCGCCTCGGGCCAGAACGCCTTCGATTTCGCGGTCGGCGTGGCCAGCACCCTGGCGTATTTGCGAAGCGATGCCGAAACCCGCATCGCCGGCTTGATGTTCGAGCTGACGGTGCTCGATCCGAAAGCGGTGGAGGGCCTGGAAGCGCGGGTCGGGCGCGAGGCGACCGACCTCGTGACCGGCGTGCGCCAGCTGATCCGCCTGCGCGACATGACGGTCGGCCATCAGACGGTCGGTCGTGGCAAGAACGCGGCCCAGCAAGCCGTGGCCCAGGTCGAAACCCTGCGCAAGATGCTGCTGGCGATGGCCACCGACATGCGCGTGGTGCTGGTGCGCCTGGCCTCGTGCGTGACGACCCTGCGCTATTTTGCCGACATCAAGCGCTTCGACGACCTGACCTGCGCCTACGGGCGCGAAACGCTCGACCTGTACGCGCCGCTGGCCAACCGGCTCGGTATCTGGCAGCTCAAGTGGGAGCTGGAAGACCTGTCGTTCCGCTTCATCGAGCCCGATACCTACAAGCGCATCGCCAAGATGCTCGAAGAAAAACGCATGATGCGCGAAGGCTTCGTGCAGTCGGCCATTGTGCGTTTGCAGAACGAACTGGCGGCCGCCGGCATCACGGCCGAAGTGTTCGGGCGGCCCAAGCATATCTACAGCATCTGGAGCAAGATGCGCGGCAAGGAGCTCGATTTCAACGAGCTCTATGACGTGCGCGCCTTCCGCGTGATCGTGGCCGACGACAAGACCTGCTACACGGTGCTGGGCGTGGTCCACAATATCTGGACCCCGATCCCGAAGGAGTTCGACGACTATATCTCGCGCCCCAAGTCGAACGGCTACCAGTCGCTGCACACGGTCGTCACGGCCGATGACGGCCGTCCGCTCGAAGTGCAGATCCGCACCCAGGAGATGCACAACTTCGCCGAGTACGGCATCGCCGCGCACTGGCGCTACAAGGAAGAGGGCGGATCGAACTTCAAGGGCCAGGCCTACGACGAGAAGATCGCCTGGCTGCGCCAGCTGCTGGCCTGGAAGACCGACGTCGCCGACGCCGTCGTCGGGCAGGAGGAAATCCAGCGCGAGTGGGTCGAAAAGCTCAAGTCGACCACCCTGGACGACCGCATTTTCGTGCTCACGCCGCAGGCGCGCGTGCTGGAACTGCCGGTGGGCGGCACGCCGATCGACTTTGCCTATCACCTGCACAGCGAAGTCGGGCACCGCTGCCGTGGCGCGCGCGTGGACGGCATCATGGTGCCGCTCAATACCGCGCTGAAAAACGGCCAGACCTGCGAGATCATCACCGCCAGTCGCGCCTCCGGCAGCGCCGGCCCGTCGCGCGACTGGCTCAATGCCGACTACACGGTCAGCACGCGCACGCGCGCCAAGGTGCGCGCCTGGTTCCACGCGATCGACCTGGAAGAGACGCTGGCGCACGGCCGCGCCCTGGTCGAAAAATCGCTCCAGCGCGAAGGCAAGACCGCCGTCAACCTGGAACAGTTGGCGCACAAGCTGGGCTTCGCCAAGGTCGACGATCTGTTCATCTCGGTCGGCAAGGAAGAATTCAGCCTGCGCCACGTGGAGCAGGCGCTGCACGACACCGGCGAGGTGGTGGTGCCGGAAGACGCGGTGGTGCTCGGTAAAAGCCGGGCGTCGAGCGTGGAGCAGGGCGCCAAGTCGGGCGTGCTGGTGGTCGGCACCGAGGGCCTGATGACGGCGCTGGCCAAGTGCTGCAAACCGGCGCCGCCGGACGGCATCGTCGGTTTTGTCACGCGCGGCAAGGGCGTCTCGATCCACCGCGCCACCTGCAAGAACTTCGCCGAAATGCGCGCCAAGGCGCCCGAGCGGGTGATCCAGACCGACTGGGGCCGCGCCGGGCACGACACGGTCTATCCGGTCGACCTGTTCATCCTGGCGGGCGACCGCCAGGGCCTGCTGCGCGATATCTCCGAAGTGTTCTCGCGCGAGAAAATCAACGTCATCGGCGTCAATACCCAAAGCGCCAAGGGACAGGCGCGCATGACGTTTACCGCCGAAATCGGCTCGACCGCGCAGCTGCGAAAAGCCCTGGGCGCGATCATGGAGGTAGGCGGTGTACAAGAAGCGCGGCGGCAGTAAGTGGTGATCCTGCCCAAGTCGTTCCTCTACTCCAAGCCGCGCGAATGGGGGCGCCACGCCTGGCGCTTCTTTTTCAGCTGGTGGTATATGGTGTACCTGGGGGCGGTCGCGCTGGTGATGGCGTTTTCGCCCTCGACCTACAACCGCACCAACCGCCTGGCCACGTCGCGCTACATCTACACCAGCACCTGGCAGGTGCTGCCGTGGTTTACCTTGCTGGCGGCGCTGGTGAGCCTGGTGCTGATCCGGGTGGTGGTGGTCACCTCGCAAAGCTACGGCCTGTCGCGCTACGCGCTCGAGATGGTGGTGCGGGTGCTGGTGCTCGAACTCATTCCCCTGACCGCCGCCATGTTCGTGGCGCTGCGCGCGGGCCTGGCGTTCAACGCCGGCGACGCGCTGGCGCTGGCCGCCGCATCGACGCCCGCCCGTTCGCGCCAGGCCCAGAACCGGCTGCGCCAGGACCTGGTGCCGCAGGTGATCGCCAATGCCTTCGCGGTCCTCTCCCTGGCCATGGTCAGCAGCGTGATCGTGCTGGTGCTGGCCTACACCAGCGTGTACGGCTTCTCGCCGTGGGGCCTGGGCGACTATACGCGCACGGTGGGGCGCATTTTCAATCCGGCGGTGACGGTGGGCTTCGTGCTCAAGACCGTGTTCTTCGGGCTGTCGGTGGCGGTCATTCCGAGCGCCGCGATCCTCGAGGCCCACCGCTACGGGCGCACCTCCTCGTCCACGGTGCAGCCGGGCGCGGTGCGCCTGCTGTTCGTGCTGCTGCTGATCGAAGCCGGCTCGCTGGCCGTCAAATACATATAGGTGGAACAAACAAGTGGAATCGAAGATGAGTCAACAGGGTGAGAATGCGCTCAATCCGGCCAACCCGGACGACGCCCCGGCCGAGGCGGTCGCCAACGTGGAAGTCAAGGCGGTCGTGCTGCTGGTGCTGATGAGCGCCCTGATCATCACCTTTTTGCTGTACGTGATGTACGCGCGCGGCGTGTTCGAAAGCACCCAGCGCCTGGTGCTGCTGTCGGAGGATTCGGACGGCGTCATCCCCGGCATGGACGTGACGTTTTCGGGCTTTCCGGTCGGCCGGGTGCAGCGCGTGGAGCTCGCGCCCGACGGCAAGGTGCGGATCCTGGTCGACGTGCCGCGCAAGGACGCCAAATGGCTCAAGACCTCGAGCGTGTTTACCGTCGAACGGGGCCTGGTGGGGGACACGCGCATCAAGGCGTTTTCCGGCATCCTGAGCGATCCGGTGCTGCCGCCCGATTCGGTGCGCACCGTGCTGCGCGGCGACACCGCCGCCGAGATCCCGCGCCTGGTCGCCAGCGCGCGCGCCTTGCTGGAAAACCTGGAAAACATGACGCGCAGCGATTCGGCCATCAATACCAGCCTGGCCAACATCCAGGCGGCGACCGGGCGCCTGTCGGGCAAGTATGGTTTGCTCGGCACGGCATTGGGCAGCGAGGGCGAGGCCAAGAAACTGCTGCAAACGCTCGAACATGTCGACCAGCTGCTGCTCAAGGCCGACCAGCGCGTGTTCGGCAAGCAGGGCGTGATGGACGAGGCGCAGCTGGCCATCGTGCAGTTGCAGGTGGTGCTCAAGGATGCCAGCAACAGCCTGAAAAAGGTCGATGCGGTGCTGGTCGAAGCGCAGGCGGTGGGCGCCAACGCCAAGGTGGCGACCAAGGACCTGGGCGCGCTGCGCGCCGAGGTGGACGCCAGCCTGCGCAAGGTGACGCGCCTGATCGATGAAATCAACCGCAAGTGGCCCTTTGCACGCGAGACGGAGCTGAAACTGCCATGAAGACCATCTACCTCATCGCCTTGACCGCAGCCGTCCTTGCCGGCTGCGGCAGCAATCCGCCGCCGCCGGCCTGGAAGGGCAACGCCGGCAGCGCGCTGGCCAGTTTCAGCGACGCCTACCTGCGCGGCGAGAGCGGCATCGCCGCCACCGAATTCGCGCGTGCGCGCGCCGAGATGGCCAGCACCGGCCGCCCTGACCTGGTGGCGCATGCGGAGCTGGTGCGCTGCGCTACGCGCGTGGCCAGCATGGAATACGACAGCTGCCCCGCCTTCGACGCCCTGGCGCAGGACGCCACCCCGGCCGAACGCGCCTATGCCGCCTACCTCGCCGGGCGCTGGGACGGCCTGGATGCGGCGCTGTTGCCCGAGCAGCATCGCGCGCTGGTGGCCAGTGCGCGGGCGGGCGACGGCAAGAGCGTGCTGGCGCCCATCGCCGACCCGCTGGCGCGCCTGGTCGCCGCCGGCGTCCTGATGCGCCAGGCGCGTATTGCGCCGGCCGACATCGCGCTCGCCACCGATACCGCATCCGGACAAGGCTGGCGCAGGCCGCTCTTGATGTGGCTCGGCGTCTCGCTCAAGCGCGCCCAGGCCGCCGGCGACACGCTGGAGGCGGCCCGCCTGCAGCGCCGCATCGACCTGGCCGGCGCCACGCCGCCGCCGGCGCCCTGATTTTCTTCACTAAAAAGGCTGTATGAATCAATCCCTGCGCAGCATGGCCAAATGGAGCATGCTGGCCGTGCTGTTATCGAACACCGGTTGCAACGCCAAGGAGATGCCGGACGCGCGGCGTGACTATCTGCTGGCGCACGAGCATGGCTGGATCGACCTGGTGGTCAAGGCGCCGGCTACCGCGCCGGCCGCCGCGCCGGGTTTCAAGCCGGGCGAAGCATGCTCGGTGGGCTTGACGATCAACGGCGACATGCTGCTGTTCGAGAACGCCAGCCTGGCCGACGCCGGCGGCGCCGGCATGCCGGTGGGCTTTCGCTTCGTGGCGCCGGCCGGCAAGCTCGATGCCGCGCTGCACCTGCACGGCTGCGTCAAGGATGAACTGGTGCTCAAGCTGCCGCTGCAACTGACCAAGGACCATCTGGTCGAACTGGCTTTTGACGGCGTTGCGCTCACGGCGGGCGAGGCGACCCCGTTCGAACCGACTTCGCTCGAATGGGTGCGCACCGAAATGCTCAGGATGCAGGCCAACGCCCAGGCCGGCGACGCCGCCACCGGCAAGCTGACCACGCTGGCCACCGCCAGTGTGGCCCTGAACGCTTTTGGCCTGCTGGCACTGCTGGGCTATGCCTGGAGCCGGCGCCGCCGCTGATCAGTTCTCGGACGCCGCGCCGGCGCCGCCCAGCTGGGCGCAGGACTTGAAGTCGCCCGGGCCGGTGGCATCGAACTGCAGCGGCACGCCAGCCATTTCGATCTGCCGGGTGCGCGGCGCCACCAGCTTGTAATCGCCTTTTTTCAGGCGCTCGGTAAACTGCGGGCAGCGCGCCATGCTGTGCAGTCTGGCGATGACGGTCCATTTGCCCGGGGCGGATTCGGCAAACACCGCCGGCGAGGTATAGGAACCGACACCGACGAACAGCAGTTCATCCTTGCCGTCGGCGTCGAAATCGATCAGGAACACATCGCACAGTGCTTTCGCCTCGAACAGGCAATTGGGAACGTCGCCGGCGCGCTTCCAGCCCGACAGCGGAAAACCGGCCGGCAAGCGCGCCGCCGCCGGCCATACGTTCAATTGCTCGACCGGCTTGACGGTGTGCTGTTCGACGAAGCGCTCGCCGTTGTCCGGTGTTTCGAGTGCGGTTTTGGCGCGCTGCGCAACCAGCGCCGCCTGCGCGCCGGTCTTGCCTTGCGTGAGCTTGAGCAGGGCGGCGGCGCCGTAGCGCTTCGACGCCGACTTGAGGAAGTAGTAGTCGAACTTGTCGGCGCTGACGGCGCCGCGCTCGAGGCGCGCAAGCTGGCTGTTGACGGCGATCCGGTCCGGGTCGGCAAGCGGGGAGATCAGCGCCGTCAGCACGCCAATGGCGGCATACGCCGCGCCCAGGTTGACCGGCGCCACGCGGCGCAGCCACGTCCCTTTGTCGATGGCGGCTGCTAGGTAACCGAATGCGTAAAAGCTCGCCACCAGCAGCGCGGCGGCGGCGAAGATGCGGTCCGACGTCCAGCCGTGGTCGCCCACGCGCAGGGCCAGCGCATAGGTGGCGACGGCGGTCAGCGGCAGCAGCAGCACGCAGGCGATGCGCGCGCAGAGGCGCACCAGGCGCGCCACGGCCTCGCCGACCCCGCCGTTTTGCCAGGCGGCGTTGATCAGCACCACCAGCAGCGCGTCGGCGGCCAGCAGGGCCACGGTGGCGTGGCGCGTGGCCCACAGCGCATCGAGCCCGGTGAACGGCAGGCACAGCACAAAACCGCCGATCAGCAAGGTGGCCACCGGCAGCAGCCATGACATCAGCACCAGCAGCAGGTTGCGGATGCCGTGTACGATCGCGGGCCGCACATCGGTCAGGTGCAGGGCGCAGGCAAAAGCGCAGCACAGCAGTGGGGAGACGAACAGCGATGACTTCATCAGCTCCGACAAGAAGCTGATCTTGACGAGGTCGAACAGGGTCGCGCCGAGCCACATGGCCAGTTGCAGCGCGCCGGTGAAGAAGGCGGAAAACACCAGCTGGATGAAGAGCTTCCAGGCGATGTCGAAATGGGTGGCGTAGCTGGCCAGGCGGCCCCGGTCGTGGGCCGCGGCCAGCACCAGCGAGTGGCCGATGAACAGGATCAGCACGCAGAAAAAGAAGACCAGCGGCAGCATGCCCGGCCATCCCGACATCCGCTCCGTAGCGTGGAGGACAGGCGTTTCGCGCCACGCGGTGTGCCAGCCGATGCCGGCCAGCACGCTCGCCGCCAGTGCGCACCAGAGGCCGAGCAGCTTGGGGCGCAGGTGGCCGAGGCTGGAAATAGCCAGCACCGGCACCAGCGCGCCGATCAGCAGCGCCAAGGGGCGAATGTGCGGGGAGAACAGATCGCCCTCCTGGAACAGCAGGTAGAGGAACAAGCCCTGCAGCACGCCGATGGCGGCGCGCGCCAGGCCGACAGATTGCGAGGTTTCCGGGATGGCAACGGCAGGGGAGGTCGACATGATGGCTTGAGCGTGATCGCGGGTCGGGAAAAGGCCGCGCTTACTTGTGCTTGAGCGTCCAGGCGCCTGGTGCGGCGGCGCCGGCCAGCTGGCCGCTCATGTCGAACAGGGCGGCCTGGCCGGACTGGGTGTCGCTCGATCCGCCGGCCACGCTCATGTTCAGTGTGACCACGCCGGCCTTGTCGACGCTGCCCGTCACCGCCGTCGTGCGCGCAGCTGCCTTGCACGATCCGGTGATCACGCCGGTGAAGCCGATGTTCAGGTCGCAAGCGCCGTACCAGGCGCCGAAGTTGCCGCTCCACGGGCCGGCAAATCGGATCGGATCGAGGTATTCGCGGTTGGTCGAGGCTTGTCCGTAGCTGACCAGCTCGGTCGTGCTGGAGAAGCTGACGTCGCCGGAACCTTTGGACGTGGTCGAGGTGTTGCATGCCACCATCAAGCCGGTGATGATGTCGCGCCAGCAGGTTTTTTCGACCCAGTAGTTAACATAGACGTTGGCGGTGCGCAGGTCCAGATTGGTTTCGCTGGACACGATCTTGAGCGTGGAGAAGGTGCCCGCCGGAACAGTCTTGCTTTCGATACCGACCACCTTGCCCTTGCTGGTGAGGGCGCGCGAGGTTTCTTCCTTGGAGCATGGGATGCTCATGGTGCTGGCGAAGTCGAAGCTGTCGCCGACCGCTGCGCTGTACGGCGCCTGCATGGCGGCCGGTGCGTAGGTGGCGGTGCAGGCGGCGTACGAATTGGTGGACCGCATGCCGCCCTTGCCATCGAACACCTCGATGGTTTGCGCGCCTTTTTCCTGGCTGACCGAATCGGCGTTTTCCCAGCCGCCGTCGGCGTTGACCTTGGTGATGCGCTGGGTGACGGACACTTTCCAGCCCATCGTCACATCGGTGTAGGTGGCAAAATCGCCGACGCTGCGGGCCGGCAGGGTGTACGGGCCGCCGCTTGCCAGTGGCGTGACCGGGGGAGGCATCGGGGTCGGCGGGGTCGGGATCAGGACCGGCGGCGTCGGCACCGTCGGCGTTGGAACCGGCGGCACGGCGACTGGTGGGATGACGGTCAGCGGCGGGTCGATCAGCTGCCCCGGGACGGGAATCGGCGTCAAGGGCGGCGTCGGTGTGACGGGAACCGGGGTCGGCTCGCTTGGCGCCGGCGGTACGACGGGCGTCACCGCCGGCGGTGCGACGGGGACCGTGGGAAGCGCCGGCGTTGGCGCCGGTGGCGCATCGCTGCCGCCGCCGCATGCAGTCAGGGCCGTCGCCGAAATCAATCCAAGTAGTCGCATCCGCATCGCTGTCATCCTTTTTTTGTCATTATATATATATCTTCGGTCAACTATAAAAACTAATGTTGAGTAAAGGGCATCGAGGGGTGCGATTATACATGTTGCATATGCTCAAGAATTGCCGGGAATCTTGTTTGGCTTTTTTGCAACAATATTGGCCGGAACAAGCGGTTTTTCTTCGCGCGTGTCGAAGCTGCGCCAGCCCGTTCGTCGCCGGGATGCAGCACGCTTGTTGCGATCACTTTTCACTAAGGAGACATCATGAACAAACAGATCATCTTCAACCTGCCGGTCAGGGACCTGGGCAAGTCGAAGGCATTCTTTGCGGCACTTGGCTTTGGCTTCAATCCGGCGATGAGCAGCGACAGCGCGGCGTTCATGAACATCGTGGACGGCAGCATCCACGCCATGCTGATGACCGAGGACTTCTTCGCTTCCTTTACCAACAAGCCCGTGGCACGGGCGCTGGAGGCCAACGAGGTGATCATTTGCCTGAGCTGCGAGAGCGCGCAGGAAGTCGACAGCCTGATCGCCAGGGCCGCTGCGGCCGGCGCGCGCATCCCGCACGCGCCCGAGGATCATGGCAACATGTACGACCAGGGCTTCGAGGATCTCGATGGCCACCTGTGGAACCTGGTCTGGACGGCCGCCGATGCATGAGGGGCAATGCCGGCGAAGGCCGGCCTTGCTTATTCGCCCTGCCAGAAGTCCTTGAACGTCGCATTCCTGAACTTGATGTCGGAGAAGCGGGCGCGAAACTCCTCGCCCATCGGCGACTGCGCCGAGAAGCCGACTTTGACGGTGGCCGCGCCCGGCAGGCTGAAGGCGCGCACCATGCTCCAGCTGCGACCGTCGGGCGAGGTGTAGAACACGAACATGTCCTTGCGCCGCACCACCTTGAGGTAGACCTCGCTGCCTTCGCGGGTGCCGTGGTGAGCGTCATCGCCCGCGCCCCTGGCCACCGTGGTGGAAATGCCTGGCTTGCCTGTCTTGGCCAGTTCGAACAGCAGCTTTCCCCAGGTCGCCTTGTCGCCGTACACAATCAGCGCCGCGCCGTCGAAGGGTTTGCCGAAGCCGGCCGCGGCTTTGGCGGAAAAGATAAAGTCGCCAACGGGCTGGAACAGGACGCGCGGGGTGTTGTCGGCCATCTCGCTGCCGTCGGTATTGGCGTACAGGTCGGTGCCTTTTTTGGCCACCAGTACCAGCGTCCCGGCTTGCACCTGGGCCGCGCCCGGATCGACGCGCATGTCGAGCGCAAATGGCAGTGTGGCGATGGCCGGCTTGACCTCGCCCTGGATGGGGGCGCTTGCCTGTGCTTGCAGGGCGAGCACGGCCGCCGCCAATGCGATTGTTCCAACTACCGATGCCGGACCGCTTTTCATATCGGGTTTCCCGTTGTGGTGAGGGTGGGGCGCGCTCGGCGGCGTGCCAAAGCGTGATTGGAATCGCTTCCAATTACTTTTTCGAAGGTAACATGCTCGCTTCCGCCTTGTCAATATGTGCCTTCGGCCGCCGTCGGGGATACACTGCTGCCGTGTTTCTTTCATTCCATCATCGACAGGCCAGCATGTATATCAGCGAACTCGGGCGCCGGACCAAGGCCTCGCCCAAGGCAATCCGGCTTTATGAATCCCTGGGATTATTGGGCAAGGTGGGCCGCAAGGGGACTTACCGGGTCTATTCCGAGCAGCACCTGCAGCAGGTCCGGTTGATCCGCCAGGTGCAGGCGCTCGGTTTCAAGCTGGCCGAGATGGGGCCGCTCCTGGTCGCGGTGCAGGGTACGCCCGACTGGGCGCGGCTTCTGGTGCTCGTGGAGCAGCGCCGCGCACAGGTAGCCGCCGAGGTGGCGCGTTTGCAAGAGCTTGAACGCGCGCTGGGCGAGGTCGGCGCCGAGATCGGCGCCTGCCTGGCCGCGCCGCTGCCGTCGACCCTGGCCGATTGCGTCGACAGGCTGCCAGGCCCTTGACTCTGCCCCATGGGACAAGCTGCATACTTCCTGAAATTCATTTTTCAGGAGCATGATATGGGCGGCAAGACAGGGGCAAAACGGGTTCTGGTGATCGCTGCGCACGCGTCGGACGGCACCTTTGGCAGTGCCCTGGCGCAGGCATACGCGCAAGCGGCAAGGCAGGCCGGGCACGAGGTCCGGGTGCTGGCCCTGGACCAGATCGCCTTCGATCCGATCCTGCATCATGGCTACAAGGTGGTGCAGGAACTGGAGCCCGATCTGAAAAAAGCGCAGGAGTCGATAAGCTGGGCCAATCACCTGGTGTTCGCATTTCCGGTCTGGTGGGGCGGCATTCCGGCGCTGCTCAAGGGTTTTCTGGACCGGGTCATGCTGCCCGGCTTTGCCTTCAAATACCAGAAGGGCAAAGCCTTTCCGGCCAAGCTGCTTGGCGGGCGCAGCGCGCATCTGTTGGTGACGATGGATACGCCGCCGTGGTATTACCGGCTGGTGTACCGCGCGCCGGCGATTCGCCAGATGAAAACGACCACGCTGGCGTTTTGCGGCATTACGCCGGTAACAACCCTGAGTTGCGGCCCGATTCTCGATTCCACGCTTGACAAACGCAGCGCCTGGCTGGATCGGGCACGCGCCCTGGCCGGCACACTTTAAGCCCGCCGTTTTCCCTGCTTGCCGCTGGCAAAATACAGCGCCAGTCCGGCCAGCGCGGCCGGCAGCCATACCCACAGCAGTTCGGAGACGATCACCACCATGCCGCGCCCGCTGAGGAAGGTCTTGATGGTCAGCGGGCTGACCCGGATCACGCGCACCGGGAAGAACAGGCGCACGTCCGATACCGGCCAGGCCAGCGCCACGCCCAGCCCGCCAGTGGTGAACATGTCGAGCAGGCCGTGCGAGACGGCGCTGGCGGCGATGAACAAAAAAGCGGCAAGGCGCGACGCGCGCAACGGTCGCGCAAAGGCCGCCGCCAGCAATCCCAGCACAATGGCGAACGCCAGCGAATGCGATGCGCCCCGGTGGCCAAGTTCGTTCGCGTAGGGAATGCCCATGTGCAAACCGGCGACATCGACATCCGGCACGATCGATGCCACGATGCCGGCCGCCAGCAAGCGGCCCGGAATCCGGCGCGATCCGAGCGCCAGGCCGATTGCGAGGGGAACG
The DNA here is from genome assembly GCF_011682185.1 of Massilia genomosp. 1. NCBI lineage: Bacteria > Pseudomonadati > Pseudomonadota > Betaproteobacteria > Burkholderiales > Oxalobacteraceae > Massilia > Massilia genomosp. 1. The sequence goes on along the minus strand of NZ_WHJF01000026.1, from coordinate 18,291 downwards.
GCGGGGTGCGAAAAAATGGTCGGCATGGGAATCATCGGGAGTGTTGTCGATATTGACGGGCAAGATGATAACGCGGCGCCGTGTTATCGGGAGTGCTTGTCAGATAAATCTTTATGGCAATTTGTTATCGCTTTTGCGATATACTTCGATGGCGTTGCCATGGCGGGGAAGCCACCGGATAAAGCAGCGGTCCTGGCTCGTGAGCCCAGGCTGGCGCGACGGCGTTACCGTTCGCGTACCGCATTATCCGGCCTTTCTCAGGTTCGATTCCTGATGACGCAGCCGGTAGTTTTTTCCGGACTCACCATCCGGTTCGTGCGGGCTAAACTCTCGCAACACTTAAGCAGCATCCCTCAGGCGGCCAATTTCCGGTTGCTGCGCCGCGCGGCGTCAATCCATCGGCCCCGCATTGCGCAACGACAGCGTGCCCCGGCTTTGCATGGCAGTCACCCGGCGCCGGCCCTGCGTTTCAAACCGACGTATCAACGGTTATCCCGATCATCCTGCGCCTTGGGCTGGTCTGCATGACCCGGCGTACCCGGCCCGATTCGGCAGCGCCATCCCGATACCGTCATCCGCCCGGTTGCGTGGAAGGCTGCCGCGAGGGTTTTATCGAGATACTCCATGTTCCAGCGAAAATTGATAGAAGAACGGCAGGTCGGCCTGCTCTCCACGCTAAAAGGATTCGACAAGATCCTCGGCGCGGGCAGCTACTTCCTGGCGTCCTCGAAAACCCTGCAGGTGCTCAGCCTGTCGGATTTTCCCGCCAACGTGCCCAACCTGGAATGGCTGGTCAACATGCATGGCGCCACCTTGGCGGCCCACCTCGATATCGTGCGCACCGGCGTCGATGAAGTAGCGCTGGTGATCAGCGGACAAACCCGGCATGTGGTGCCGCCCAATTCGCTGCAAGCGTTCTGGAAAAACGGCCTGCCGATCGAGGTCTTGCGCGCCAGGGCCGGCAGCGACCTGACGGTGCCGGCCGACTGGCTGGCGCGCCTGCCGATCGGGGTGTCCGTGGCGTGCATCAAACAGGTCGCGATTGGGGCGGCGTCGTTCGGCATGCTGTTCGTCGACGACATGTTCGCCGACTTCCTGGCGCCGGGCCGCCATGCCTACTTTGACGTGCTGCCAAAAACCAAGCTGGTGACCTCGCTGCAAGCGCAGGTGCTCGAAGCGAAAGACGTGGTCAGGTCGATTCTGGGCAGCGGCCATGCGGCTATCGGCGCACACCTGTTTCCGGTCGAAACGGGCGGCAAGCAACTGGCGCTCTGGTGGGATAAAAACCAGCTGGTGCATGTGTCGGGGCCGGCCAGGCAAGCGCTGGCCAGCAGGCAGTTGCGCGCCGAATTGATCGAGCTCGATGGCGCGCCCTTGCCGGTGCCGGCCCATATCGTCGCGGCCATGCGCGCCAATGCGGCGGTGGGCGCCTTGCTGCAGCCGTATCTGACGACGTGCGAGGTGCCATCGGAACATGTCGGCATGTTCCATGTGGACGGCGTGTTCGAGGCGACCCTGAAGCCTGGTTTTTATGCTTACTGGCACGGCGGCAAGCGCCTGGCCATGACGGCTATCGATACGCGCCTGATCGTGATCGAAGTCACGGGGCAGGAAATGCTTACGCAAGACAAGGTGCAATTGCGCGTGAATGTCACGGCGGGCTATCAGATTACCGATGCGCAGCTGGTCACGTCCAAGCTGAACGACTACAAGGATTTCATTTACAAGGAAATCCAGTTCGCCCTGCGCGCCGCGATCGGCAGCCGCACCCTGGACGGTTTGCTCGAGAACAAAAACGACACCGACGAGCAGATTCTCGGCTACATGCAGAAAAAGGCCGCCGTGCTGGGCATCGCGATGATTTCGCTCGGCATCAAGGACTTGATACTGCCGGGTGAAATCAAGGCGATCCTGGGCAAAGTCGTGGAAGCGGAAAAGGCGGCGCAGGCCAATGTGATCCGGCGCCGCGAGGAAACCGCAGCCACCCGTTCGCTGATGAACACCGCGAAAGTCATGGAAGACAATCCGGTGGCGCTGCGTCTGAAAGAACTCGAAACCCTCGAAAAGATTACCGAGAAAATCGAGCATCTGAATGTGTACGGCGGGCTGGAAGGCTTGCTCAAGCAATTGGCGCCCTTGAAGGGCGGCGCGTAGGCATACATCCGCAGTCTCAGCGGGTGATTTTCGTCATGTCCAGTTCAATCCAGGTGGGCGCGTGGTCGCTCGGCTTGTCGCGTCCGCGCACGTCGCGGTCGACGTTGGCGGCCGCGAGCGCGCCGGCCAGCATGGGGCTGAGCAGCAGATGGTCGATGCGCAGGCCGGCGTCGCGCCCATACGCATCGCGGAAATAATCCCAGAACGTGAAAATGCGCTCGTCGGGGTGCATCGTGCGCAGCGCGTCGGTCCAGCCCTGCGCCACCAGGCGATGGAAGGCTTCCCGCGTTTCGGGGCGGAACAGGGCGTCGCTGACCCAGCGCTCGGGTTTATAGACGTCCAGCTCGGTCGGGATGGCGTTGAAGTCGCCCGCCAGCACCACCGGCGCGCCGCTGGCCAGCAGCCCTTGGGCGTGCGTGATCAGGCGTTCGAACCAGGCCAGCTTGTAATCGAACTTGGGGCCGGGGCAGGGGTTGCCGTTGGGAAGATACAGGCAGGCCACCAGCACGCCGTCAATGGCCGCTTCGAGGTAGCGGCTTTGCTCGTCGGCGTCGTCGCCCGGCAAGCCGCGCCGCACTTCCACCGGGGTCGTGCCGCGCGCCAGGATCGCCACCCCGTTCCAGCTTTTCTGGCCGATCCACAGCGCCTGGTAGCCGGCCTCGTTGAGGGCGGCTTCGGGAAACCTTTCTTGCGGCGCCTTGAGTTCCTGCAGGCAGGCGACGTCCGGTTGGGTTTCTTCCAGCCATTCCAGCAGGGCGGGTAAGCGGCTGCCGATGCCGTTGATGTTGTAGGTGGCGATGCGCATGGGAGGTCCGTCAAGTCAATGTCATGCTATTTTGACCGCAGATGCGCATCGAGCGCCGCACGTTAGCTCTCTGCCGTGCAGGCCCGGGCCAGGATCAGTCGGGCGCCCTGGCGTCTACTATCAGCACGAATAGCCTGATCGCCGGCGCCACCAACAGCGCCATATGCGATGAGCACCCGCGCCGCTCTTGCTGGCCTCATTCTCGCGAGCGCGCCCTGGCGGGCGGCATCAGCTGGCCTGCGGGCAACAGACAACGCAGCCTGTGCCAGGGCTGCGTTTTTTGTTGTAAGCGCCCGCCGCGCCGTGTAGGCAAGGCGGAAATATTTCCATAGCATGGTAAAATTTTGAGATTGCCAGGGCGATGGGCGCCAGCGGCTTTTACCTTTTCCCGGACGCACACCATGCCGATTTCTGAAGAAACTGTTACCTTTTTCAAGCGGACGGTCACGGAGTACGACCCCTCCGAGCCGGTCATCTTGTCGGACGATATTGTGTATCGTCTCTCGCTCGACTACGAGGATGAGCAGTCGATGCCGGAGCTGCTCGAAGAGTTCCTCGGCGGCATCGATAAAATCCAGCTCACCGCGCTCATCATCGGCGCGTGGAGCGACGAATCCGACGTCAGCTCGGCCTCGCTCGTCGAAAGCCTGGTCAAGCACGCCGGCGAACTGCCGAACCTGCGCGCGCTGTTCATCGGCGACATGACGTACGAAGAACGCGAAATATCGTGGATTGTGCAAAGCGACCTGACGCCGCTGCTTTGCGCTTTCCCGCAGCTGGAAGAGTTTCGCGTGCGTGGTACCGACGAGCTGGAGTTCCAACCGTTTACCCACGCGAAGCTGCGCACCTTGACCATCGAAAGCGGCGGCTTGCCGGCCAGTGTGGTCCAATCGTTGGCCGCCTCGACCATGCCGGCGCTGAGCCATCTGGAATTGTGGCTCGGTACCAAAGGTTACGGTTTTTCGGGCGATGTGGCGCTCTACCAGAACCTGGTGGCCAAACTGCGCACGCCAACCCTGGAATACCTGGGCTTGCGCAACGCTGAAATCGCCGACGAACTGGCGGCATGGCTGGCCGGCTACGAGCTGGTCGGCTGCCTGACGACGCTGGACCTGTCGCTCGGCACCCTTGGCGACGTCGGGGCCGAAGCCTTGTTCAACAGCCCGTACGTGCCTAAGCTGAAGACACTGAAGCTGGCGCATCACTACATGTCCGAAGAATGGCAGGAAAAGCTCAAATCGCTGCCGATCACGGTCGAGCTGTCCGATCCGCAAGACGACGATGACGACGGCGATCGCTACGTTGCTGTTTCCGAGTAAGGATGCGGCCGGCCGCGAACGCTTGCCCTTGGTGTTGTTGGGCGTGCGTGGCGACAAGCGGGAAACGCTGACGCAGGCGGCCCGCGCCGCGCTCGGCCTGCCGCCGGCGCTGGTACACGACTGGTGCGAATGGTTGCAACAGCCTTCCCTGCTGGCGGCCAGCCTGGCGCGGCCGTGCGTGTTCAAGATTGATTCGACGGGCGACGATGCGCGCGTGCATGCCCTGCTGACGCGGCAGGGCTGCGACGCCCTCGGGTGCGCCGTGCCGCGCTTGCCGGACAGGGGCGAAATCGCCGTCTCCGGCGAATGGTTTGCCGGCTTGTCGCTGGCGCTCGGGAGGGTGGCGGCTGAACTTGCGGCGCGGCCCCATGTCCAAGTCATGAATTCGCCGCATGAACTGCTGTTAATGACAGACAAGCTGGCTTGCCAGCGGCATTTTGCCGGGCGCGGCATTCCCATTCCGGGTTTGCTCGGTCCGATCGAGGGCTATGCGCACCTGCGCGCGGTGTTGGACGAGCACGATCTGCAACAAGTGTTCTTGAAAACGCGTTACGGATCGAGCGCGTCCGGCGTGGTGGCCTACCGGCGCAACGGGCGCGGGGCCGAGCAAGCCACCAGTTCGGCCGACCTGGTGCATGGCGAGGGCGGGGCGCGCCTGTACAACGTCAAGCGCTTGCGCACTTACAACGCGCAGGCCGACATTGCCCGCTTGATCGACTTGCTGGCGCGCCAGCAAACCTATGCCGAGGCGTGGATTCCCAAGCCGCGCCACGGCGACGGGCATTTCGACGTGCGCGTGGTGACCTTGGGCGGGCAGGCCGCGCACCGCGTGGCGCGGGTCGGCGCGCGCATGATGACCAATCTGCACCTCGACAACCAGCGCGCCGATGTGGCCAGCTTGCTGGGCGAGAAAGATCTGGCCGTGCTGGAGCGGACCGCGTGCGCCGCGGCTGCCACTTTTCCGCAAAGCCATGTGATCGGCCTCGATCTGGTCGTGCGCAAAGGGCGCGCCCATGTGCTCGAAGCGAACGCCTTCGGCGACCTGCTGCCCAAGCTGCTGTGGCAGGGCCGCGATACCTACGCGGCGCAGTTGCAAAGTTTTGTATCCCATGAAGCCTGATCCCCGTTCGATTCCCGACATGAAGCAGGTGGTCGGCAGCCACGACATCGTGTTCATCACGCTCGACACCTTGCGCTACGACGTGGCCCAGCGCTTGTACCAGGCGGGCGAATTGCCGGTGCTGGGGCCGCGCCTGCCGCCCGGCGGCTGGGAACGCCGCCACAGCCCGGCCAGCTTTACGTATGCGGCGCATCACGCGTTTTTTGCCGGCTTCTTGCCCACGCCCGACCATCCGGGCCGCCACCCACGCCTGTTCGCCACCGCGTTCCGGGGCAGCGAGACGACCTCGGCCCACACCCACGAGTTTGCGCAAGAGAGCGTGCCGGCCGGCCTGGCTGGCGCTGGTTATCGCACGATCTGCATCGGCGGGGTCGGCTTTTTCAACAAGGAAACGGCGCTCGGTTGCGTGCTGCCGGGCATGTTCCAGGAAAGCCACTGGAAACGCGCGCTCGGCGTGGACGGCCTTCATTCGACCGAGCGCCAGGTGGCGCTGGCGATCGCGCGCCTGGACGCGCTCGGCCAGCAGCGCGTATTCCTGTTCATCAACGTGGCGGCGATCCATTCGCCCAACCGTGGCTACCTGCCGGGCTGCACCAGCGACAATATCGACAGCCACGCCGCCGCCCTGCGCTATGTGGACGGGGCGCTGGCGCCCTTGTTCGCGGCCTGCGCGGCGCGCGCGCCGACCTTTGCCATCGTTTGCTCCGACCATGGTAGCGCGTATGGCGAGGAGGGCTTTCGCGGCCACCGCATCGCCCATGAAAGCGTATGGAACGTTCCATACGCCCATTTTTTTATCGACTTTGAGGGAACGACGCCATGAATCATCCCGCCACTCCCGGCACGCTCGCCCAGCGCATGCGTCACACGCCGTACCAGGCGTATTCCTATTCCTATCCGCACAAGGCGGCGTACCGCACCCTGGCCGCGCCGGCCTCGTTGGCGCAACTGTGGGCGGCGCAGGACCGCTCGGCCCTGTTCGCCTACATCCACATTCCGTTTTGCGCAATGCGCTGCGGCTTTTGCAATCTGTTCGCGATGGCGCGCCCGACGCCGGAGATGGTGGAACGTTATGTGGCGCAGGTGGTCCAACAGATGCGTGCAATCGACCAGGTGCTGGGCGAGCGCACGTTTGCCCGCTTTGCGCTTGGCGGCGGCACGCCCACGTTCTTGTCGCCGGCGCAGTTGCAAACCTTGTTCGATGGCGCGCGCGATATTCTCGGCATCGATCTGCAGACCACGCCGGCCGGCATCGAAGCCTCGCCCGAGACCGTCACGCCCGAGCGCATGGCGGTGTGCCGCGGCATGGGCATCGACCGGGTGAGCCTGGGTATCCAGAGCTTCGCGGCGGGCGAGATGCGCGCGCTGGCGCGGCCGCAGCAGAACGAGGTGGTGAGGCGGGCGATCGGCTATATCCGCGCTGCGGGTTTTCCGACGCTCAATCTCGACCTGATTTACGGCATTGGCGGGCAAACGGTGGAGAGCTTGCTGGCCTCGATCGACAGCGCCCTGGCGTTCAAGCCGGAAGAACTGTATTTGTATCCGCTGTACGTGCGCCAGCATACGGGGCTGGGCAAGATTGCCAACAGAAAGGGGGCGGCCTCATTCGATCCGATTGTGCTGAACCAGGAAGGCGACAGCCGCATGCAGCTGTACCAGGCCGCGCGCGATCATTTGCGCGCGCGCGGCTACGTGCAGGTGTCGATGCGCATGTTCCGCGCGCCGCACGCGCCGAGCGAGAGCGGGCCGTCCTACTGCTGCCAGAACGATGGCATGGTGGGGCTCGGTACCGGTGCGCGTTCGTACACGCGGGACCTGCACTATTCGACCGATTACGCGGTGGGGCGGGCCGATACCATCGGCATCATCGACAATTACCTGGCCTTGGACGCCGACAGTTTTACCCATGCGCACCACGGTTTTGCGCTGGGGCCGGACGAGCAGCGGCGCCGTTACGTGATCCAGTCGCTGTTGACCGATCCCGGGCTCGATCCGGCGGCGTACACGCAGCGCTTCGGCGGCGACTGCATGCAGGACTTGCCGCAACTGCATGAACTGGGCGCGCTCGGCTTGCTGGAAGAGGGCGCGACGATCCTGCGCCTGAACGATCGCGGCTATGGTTACGCCGATACCATCGGCCCGTGGCTGGCGTCGGACCAGGTGCGCCAGCTGATGGCCGACGGCGGCACGACATGCTGAGCATGCCGCCGGCTGCCGCGCTTGCCCAGGCGCAGCCGGCGCGGCAAGCGGAGACGCCGGGGCAGCAGTCACGGCAGCCGGTGCTCTCGCTCCTGTATCGCGGAACGCTGTCCGGATGCAATTACGATTGTGCGTATTGCCCTTTCGCCAAACGGCGCGACAGCCGGGCCAAGCTGGCGCGCGACGCGGCCGAAGTGGCGCGCTTTGTCGCCTGGGTGGGCGCGCAGGAGCGGCCCATCAGCGTGTTGTTCACGCCGTGGGGCGAAGGCATGATCCGGCGCCATTACCGCGATGCAATCACGGCCCTGTCGGGCATGGCCCATGTGCGCCAGGTGGCGATCCAGACCAATCTGTCCGGACCGCTGGCATGGCTGGAGCAGGCCGATCGACGCAAGGTGGGCTTGTGGTGTACCTACCATCCGAGCCAGGTGCGGCTGGAGCGCTTTGTCGAGCGCTGCGCGCGGCTGGCGCGCATGGGGGTGGATTTTTCGGTGGGCATCGTGGCCATGCGCGAGCATTACGAGGATATCCGCGCCTTGCGCGCCGCGTTGCCGAGCCAGCACTATCTCTGGCTCAACGCCTACGACCGGCGCGCGCCGGGGTATTATCAAGCCGAAGACCTGGCCTGGCTCGACGCCATGGACCCATGGTTCCGCTACAGCCGCAATCCCCAGATGTCACGCGGAAAAGCCTGCCGCGCCGGTTCGGAAGCGCTGTCGGTCGATGGCGATGGCGAGGTACAGCGCTGCCATTTCTTGCCGCAGCGCCTGGGGAACCTGTACCAGGATAGCCTGGAAAACATGCTCGTCGAGAAGCCGTGCAGCCGCCTGCGCACATGCGACTGCTATATTGGCTACGCGCACCGGCAGGACTTGCCGTTCTATGAAGACTTTGGCGCTGGCGTGCTGGCGCGCATTCCGCTGGGCCTGGCGCCGGCGCGGGGGTGAACGCCATGCCGCATTACATTGCTAATCCACACCGGGTTCTCGTCGAGGCTGGCGTGACCGCATGCTTTACTGCGGACCATTTTTCCTTTGAACTGATGCTGGGACCAAACGAAGCGGTGGTCAGCTTTTCCAGAAGCACCGGCAAGCAAGGTGATCGCGGGATGGTTGGCGAACAGCGTGTGCCGGCCAGCGTTGCTGCCGATTTCATCGCCAGTCTCAATGCCGTCCTGGCGCGTGAGGAAAAGAAAATCGGCGGGAGATACACCACGCAGCATTTTGCCCGGATTGCCGAAGGAGAACCGGGCAGTGCGGCGCTGCTCGATATCACCTCGACCGACATGCCCCGGGAATTTTTGGAGGACATCGTTGCCAGTACGACTGAGGAGTCCGATCTGGGCCGACGAGTCCGTACAGCGCTGCTGCAGGATTCGTTTAACCGGGCGTATGCGATGTATATGTTGGCGCAGCGCTTCGCGCATCAGTTGGGATTTGCGTAATCTCGGCAAGCCGGCGCTTCGGGAGAGGCGCCCGATGTAAGTTCGCAAGGATCGCGTTCTGTGCGCACGTACAAGATGGCTTGGATTGAACAAAGTGTCGTCTCTGGCACTTTTTGGTATTGCACCCGCAGCATGGCGGGCGCAAAATCAATTGCACTGCAATCACAAGGGAGACTGGGAATGGCGAATTTCGTGCTGGCTGGCATGCTTGCAGCGGCGGTCACGGCATCCCCGGCGCCACCGGCGACCCTGAGGGTGAGCGGCGGCAACGTTACCGGCCTGGCCATGGCGGACGGCAGCACTATCTACTACGGCATCCCCTACGCGGCCGCGCCGGTGGGCGAGCGACGCTGGAAGCCGCCGGCCGAGCGCGCTCCATGGAGCGGCGTTCTCGACGCGCGCAAGCCGGCCTCCGCTTGCGTGCAGGAGAATGTCGGCTGGAATGGCGATTTTCTTGCCGGCGCCAGCGAAGATTGCCTGACGCTCTCGATCCGCGCGCCGGCCGCCGCCGGCAAAACCAGGCTGCCGGTATTGGTCTATATCCACGGCGGCGCGAACTCCGCCGCCGGGGCGGGCAATATGGCGGAAGACGCCCTGCACAGGGAAGGCGTGCTGCTGGTGAGGATCCAATATCGGCTGGGCCTGTTCGGCTTCATGGGCCTGGATGCCTTGCGCGAGGAAAGTCCGAACAAAACGTCCGGCAACTATGCCCTGCTGGACCAGATTGCCGCGCTGAAGTGGGTCAAGGCCAATATTGCCGCTTTCGGCGGCGATCCCGGCAACATGACCATCAGCGGCAATTCCTCGGGAGCCTTCGATGCGCTGCTGCTGACCATCTCGCCGCTGGCGAAGGGTTTGTTTCAAAAAGCCATATTGCAAGCGGCGGCGCCGGGCGCGCCCATGACGGCGCAGCAGAACGAAGAGCTCGGCAAGGTGGTGCTGGAGCGGCTGAAGTTGCCGCCGGGCGCGGCCGGCCTGGCCCAGTTGCGGGCGCTGCCGGCCGATACCGTGATCAAGGCCGGACTCAAGCTGCCGGTGCGCACGGGCATCGATCAGAGTTTTTTGTGGGAGCAACAGGTCGTCGATGGTTATGTGTTGCCGTATGCCTATAGCGAAGCGTATGCCAACGGCGCCGGGCGTGGCCTCGCCATCATCATCGGCAACAATCGCCAGGAACTCGGGGCCGACCGCAAGCCGGACGTCGTCCCCGCCATGCTGGCGTCGGCATTCGGCGCGCAGGCGGGCGCCGCGCGCGCGCTCTACGGCGACGATGCGCGCCTGGGCAGCATCCCCACCCAGCTCCTGACCGATATGTGGTTTCGTTGCCCGGTCCATTGGCTGACCGGCCGCATGCTCAAGGCGACCCCGAAAGTGTGGCGTTACGAATTCGGTTTCGGCGTGCCCGGTTCAGGCCGGCCGCCCGAACACACCAGCGAGATGCACTACATCTATCACGCGGTGCCGGCGAGCGCCATCGACGCCGCCTGGCCGCCGCTGCAGCGTTACTGGGCCAATTTCATGCGCAAGGGAGATCCGAACGGCAGCGGCCTGCCGCCCTGGCCGGTCATGGGACCGCGCGCGACCTATTTGTCGGTCGCGCCGGAAGGCATCGGCACCGGAGAAGGCTTGCGCTCGGCGATCTGCGAGCTGATGTACAAGGAGCGCGATTATCCGGCCTCGCCAGTGGCACCCGGCTGACGCGTGGGGCCACTGATGCACGGGCCGGCTGCCTTATTCGAGGACGGCGCCGCTATCCTGAGGCAGCCGCTGGCGCGCCGCAACCGGGCTCGCGCCGGGGGCGTGCGCGGCAAGCAGCCGCGCACGCCTTTTGCGCACCCAGATAATCACCCCGGTCACGCTCAGCATGGCCACCACCACGCCCAGGAACGACAGCACAATCCGGCCCGGCAAGCCGGCGATGCGGCCCGAATGCAGGGGAAACTGGAGTTGCAGGAAAATATCGCCGGCACTGCCCGTGCCCGGCACGCGGTCGGCCACGAATGTGCCATCCTTGCCGTCGAAATACAGCCAGGCATTGCCCAGGCCGACATCGCCGTGATCGTTGCCCGGCTTGAAGAACCCGACACCGTACAGCCCGTAAGCGGAGGCGTAGAACACGCCGCCGACCGGTTCGGTCCAGCCGCGTTTGTTGCCTTCGGCGCGCGCCAGCGCCATCACCTGCTCGCGGCTGATGAGCGCCGGAACCGGTTTTTCCGGCGGGTTCATGGTGCGCGCGGCAAATGCATCGGTGCTGAGCGTGGACACCGTGGAGAGCAGCGGGCGCACCACGCGGTCGCTCAGGTTCATCGACACCGAGGTGATGGCCAGCACCAGCAAGAGCAGCCAGGCCCACACGCCCCCTGAGCGGTGCAGGTCGAAATTGAGCTTGGGGCCGCCTGCTTTCCAGCGAAAAGCGAAGGACTTGCGCCAGCTGCGGAAGTGTGGGAACGACAAATACAGGGCGATGAAGCAATCGAGCACCCACACGATGGCGATGATGCCCATGAGCCAGATGCCCAGTTCGATGCCCTTGACCTCGGGAATATGCATCGAATAATGCAGCTTGTACAGGAAGGGCAGCAGGTTTTCGCGCGCCAGCGAAATGTCGCCCCACTGGCGCCTGGCCTGGATCTTGCCGGTCACGGGATCGACGCCGATCTGGTTAAAGCCCAGCTCGTACGGCTTGGCAGTGGCCGGATCGATCGTTCCTTCGACCGACATCATTGAGGTGTGGCCCGGCTCGACCTCGGTCATTACGTAGCCGATGCGCACGCGCGGGTCGGCCGCTTCGATCGCCCGCGCCAGTTCGGCGCCGGGGATCTGGCGCTGGGCCGCCTGGCCGCTGTGGGCATGGAACAGGTCGGGATTGAGGGCCGCGTCCAGCTCGTGATCGAAGGAGATCAGGGCGCCCGTTGCACCGGAAATGAACAGGAAGATCGCCACGCCGAGTCCGAACCAGCGGTGCAAAATGACCAGTGCGGGGCGCATCTCAGTATGTCCAGTCGAGGGTAGCGCTGGCGCTGCGTGGCGCCGCGTAGTAGGCCTGGTTCCAGTACAGCGAGCTCAGGTACTTTTTGTCCGTCACGTTGTTCAGGTTCAGGGCCAGGGTCATGTTGCGGTTGACTTCGTAGCGCGCCATCAGGCCCAGGGTGGCGTAGCTGTCCTGGCGCGTGACGATGCCCGGTTCCTGCTCGCGCTCGATATCGCTCTGCCAGTTCAGGTTGGCGCCGATCTTGAGCTGGGGCACGGCCGGCAGGCGGTAGGTGCTCGACATGCGCAGCAGGCGGCGCGGCACGTAGGTCTTGCTCTTCTTGCCCTCGCCATCTTCCACTTTCAGGTGGGTGTAGCCGACGCTGGCCAGCCAGCCCTTGGCCAGTTCGCCCGTCACTTCCAGCTCGGCGCCGGTCGATTCGGCATTGATGCCGCGATAGTAGGCCTTGGCGCCAGTCATCCTGACCTGCTCGGCGGTATTGTCCTGGCGTGCGCGGAAGAGGGCGCCGGAGTAGCTGGCCTTGCCATCGAACAGCTCGCCCTTGAAGCCGGCCTCGGCGCTGCTGCCCATGATCGGCTCGAGGGCGGCGCCGTTGATGTCCTGCTCGCTTTGCGGGCTGAAGATTCCGGTGTAACTGGTGTACAGACTCAGCTGCGGCGCCACGTCCACCACCAGGCCCACGTAGGGCGAGCTCTGGCTGGCCGATTTTTTCTTGCTGCTGCCATAAGACAGGCCGCTCGAATCGGCCTTGGTCGCGTTCAAGCCAGTCAGCAGCTTGACCTTGTCGGCCAGCGCAAAGCGCGCCGCCGCGTACACGCTCTTGCGCACGTCCTGGTAGGTGCTGCCGTCGAAGCGCGCGTCGAATTGCGGCAGCGGATAGGCGCCGGTAAAGTCGGTACTGGCGGTGAGCGGGGTGCCGATGCCGCGGCCGTAGCCGGACAGGTCGTCCAGGCGCGAGCGCGACCAGCTGGCGCCGAAAGAAAGATCGTGCTGGCGGCCAGCGAAGTTGAACTGTCCGCTCGCGCCGATGTCGAACAAGCTCTGGCGATGGTCCGAGCGGTAGGCCGACGGGTATGAAAACAAGCCTGCGCCGGTGGCCTTGTCCGGCGTGCCGTACACGTAGAACAATTTCGAGCGCGACGATTCGGTGTTGTGGCTCAAGGTGGACTTGAGCGCCCAGCCCTGGCCCAGCTGATGGTTCAGCTCAATAAAGCTGCCACTGGTCTTGCTGTCCCAGAACGACCAGTCGGCCGAGGTATTGGTGCCAGTCGGGTAGTTGGTGGGGCTGCCATCGGTGTAGTACAGGGGCAGGGCGCCCCACATGCCGCCGTTGGACTTGTTGTCTTGCCAGGTGTGGCCGATGCTGAGCAGGGTGTCCGGGCCCAGTTTGGCTTCGACGATGCCATAGGCAACGTTCTTTTTCGTTTCGTAGCGGTCGAGGTAGGAATCGCCCTGCCGGCTGGCGAGCACCACGCGGCCCTTGACGCTGCCGCTGTCGTTTAGCGGGCTCGACACGTCGGCATCGATGCGGCGCGTGTTCCACGAGCTCAAGGTCAGGCCGGCGTTGGCGGCAAAGGCGGCGCCGGGACGCTTGCGGATGAAGTTGACGGTGGCCGACGGGTTGCCGGTGGAGGCGGCCAGGCCGTTGGCGCCGCGCACGATGTCGACCCGGTCGAACAGGGCGGTATCGAGGTTGCCCATCATGTTGCCGAATACCAGCGGCGTGCCGACACCGTCGACCTGGAAATTGATGATGTCGAAACCGCGTGCAACATAATAGGTGCGTTCGGTTTCGACTTTTTCGACGCTCACGCCGGTGGTGTTGGCGAGCACGTCGTTGACGGTGTCGAGACGGAAATCGTCCATGCGCGCGCGCGTGACGACCGAGACCGATTGCGGGGTGTCGCGCAGGGTCAGGTTGAGTTTGCTCGCACTGTCGCTCTCGCGCACCTTGTAGCTGCCATGATCGTTCGCGCCGGTGATGGTGATGACCGGCAGCACGGCGGCCTCGGGGGCGTCGGGCGCCTCGTCGGCGGCGCTGGCGGCGCCAACATGGCCGAGCGCCACGGACAGGGCGAGGACCAGCGGACGCAGGCGTAGACATGGAAAGGACGAGACAGACGTGTTGATACGGCGAGGCATGCAAAAACTCCTGAGGTGAGCAAGATCGTCACTGGCTTGGAGACTGCGCCTGGCTTGCGAACGATGGGGTGCGGATGTGCTACGGATATGGTGCGCTGCCGTCAAGACAGATGCGAATGATTCTCATTTTATCAAAAATGGCAAGGTGGCGCAAACGCGCCCGCTGTTTGTTAGTTTCTCAGGTGAAATAATTGTTGTATTGTTGGCGGTTTCGATCACGGCAGCTTGGCTTGGCGGCGTTGCCGGGTTACGCTAGGACATGCCTGCAACACGCTGGCGTGGACGTGCCAGCGTGATCAATGCGGGCCAAGCGACAAGAACTGGAGGCCGACCGATGCGTTCTTCCTGGCGAATGAGGATCGTCCTGCCGGCATGCGCCATCCCGGCGGCGACATGCGACAGGCCCTGGTCGACGATGAGCGATGACGTGCGCAAGCCGGACGATTGGCCGCTGGTATGCGTTGGGAAGATCTTGTCGTCGACCCGCACCCGGCCGGCGGCGTGATGATCGAAGACGGGCCGGCATGCCCGCGCCAGGCTACGGCCGCACCCGGCGCCATGCGGTCAATAGTCGCAGCGGTAGAAATGCCCCATGATCGGCACCACGCGACCGGCGCAGTCGGAAAAGAGGGACAGGTCGCTGCTGGTCCACGCCGCGCTGTCCTTGGGCTCGGCGATGCGGCCGCTGGCGTCGTAGATCACATAGGTGGTGTTGGTGTCGATCTTGCTCCAGTCGTAGGCCAGCACCGGGCGCTTGCCGGGCGGATGGGTTACCAGCTTTCTATCGAAGCTTTGCCCTTCCGACATCAGTTGCACCACGTTCGAGGCGCGGCCGACCGTCGCTTGCAGCAATTCGGGCAGCGAGAACAGGGCCGCCAGCACGATGATATAGGTGGCCATGGAGGCCGCGCGGCGCCAGCGATGGTGCAGCAGGGCGCGTACCAGGCCGAACAGAGAACACAGGCCGCCGAACAGCGCGACCGGCAGGATCAGCATGCCCGCCAAGCCGGAAAACGGCACGACAAGGACGAATGCGAGGAGCGAGGCCCCCAGCAGCCAGATTGGCCAGCTGAAGTAGGCGTCGCGATGGTGGATGGGGCTTGCGTGTTTGCTGCCGTGCGCGATAGTTGACATGATCGTAATCTTTCGCAAGTGAACTGGCGACTTGTTTTTGGCGTCCTGGGCCAGTGGCGTGGCCTATATTGTCACTACCTTGCCGTTAGCGCAATTTGTTTTTGCTGTCGTGCTGCCCCGCCTCTATGCGGGACGGTCACGAAAATGATAGGGCAAGACATTGTGAATGCGGGTCGCCGCGACTGCGGCTTGCCCTGCGGCTACGCTTATCTGGTTCAAGCCCTGGGCCACGTCGCCGATGGCATACAGGCCCTCGACGCTGGTCTGCTGGTGGGCGTCGACTTGCAATTCCATGCAGGCCGAGGTGTGCGCACCGAGCGCCGCCGCCAGGTCGGAGCGCGCCGTTTCGCCCAGCATGGGGTAGAGCACGTCGCACTGGTAGGACTCGCCGTCTTCCGTATGCATCACCGGCGTCATGCGCTCGCTCATGGTCACCCCGCGCAAGGGCGAGGTGAAGTAGCGGATGCCGGCGCTGGTGAGGCGCTCGCGGTCGGCCGGGTCGACTAGGGCATCCTTGGTGCGTTCGAACAGCATCACGTCGGCCGAAAAGGTGCGCATGAACAGGGCGTGGCCGACCGGGTTGGTGGCGGACGTGACCACGGCAATTTTCTGGTCGAGCACATCGAAGCCATCGCACACCGGGCACAGCCTGACAGCGCCGCACGCCACCGCCTCGAGGAAGTTCTCGATTGGCATGCCGGTGTCGGCGATGCCGGTCGCCAGCAGCACCGTGCGGGCGCGGATTTCGCCGCCGTCGTACGCGGCCACGAAGCAGCCGTCTTCGCGGATCAGGCGGGTAACTTCGCCCTCGATCACGTCGCCCTCGTAGCGCTTGAGCTGTGTACGCAGTTTATCGAGCAATTCCTGGCCATGGATGCCGTCCGGGAAGCCCGGATAATTATGCGTGACGGGAATCCAGCCCAGCCGGCTGTTGCCTTTGTCGACCAGGATGATGTTGCGGCGAAAGCGGCGCAGGTAAATCGCCGCCGTCAGCCCGCCGGGGCCGCCGCCAATGATCAGGGTGTCGTGGATGACGGGGGAGGGGATGTAGGGAATCATGGGCGCATTATCGAAAATGCCCGCACAAACCGGCATCGGTGCGACTCCCGCTGATGGGTAAGACAGGGCTTACATCATCGCTTGCGCTCAGCGAATGGTTCGCCCGTGCAGCCGCCTTTAACACGCGGCGCACAAAGGGGCGCCCTGGTGGAAGCGCTAAAAGAAACGAAACCGTATGCACGCGCTTGGCGTCTGTGATGACGAAGGCGATGCTGACGGACGCGTAGCCTCAAAGACAGGGCGCTTTATCGTTGTGACGGTCTGTGGCGCGACGGCGTTGAAGGTGCATCTTGCCTTGTGTACCGGGCTGTGGGCAAGGTTGACATATCGGTGGGGGGCCTTGAAGGAGCTACGCCGTGGGGAAGAACAGTGATGCCAAGTCCTTCATAGAGCTTATCCCAGTTTCCCTCCGGCGGCCATCCTGAAAATGTTGACTCCAGCTTGCCATCTCGGAAAAACAAAAAAAGCGGTGAAACCCACTGGAAAACTTCCGGCCATTCCTCACGGCTATGCGCCAAGACAAGCGGAAGCAGCGGGTGCATTTGGTTCCAATTAGCATACTTGTTGTAATTGAAGTTAAAGTCCTGCATCGCCATCACCGTAACTCGCCGACGTAACAAGGGGACGAGCGTGGAATTGCCCTCAATCTCCGACACAGCTTTGATTGCGAATGGGCAGTAAGGCGAGAGCACAATCACAAGGTGCTGTCCCGTTTTCAAATCAAGGTCAAGCCGCGTTAAACTGCGACGCCCCTTCAAAACCCAGCCCGTGCGCGGCGCAGAGGGACTTGCCAGGTCATTTATTTTCATTGTGTGACGTTGTGAGTAGTTTCGACCGTACCGTTCCAAGAGAGAATTTGCTTTTTTGAATTCGCGGAGGGAGTAATACATTTGCAACATCTTCATGGATTGTTCAGATGTTGCTTTGCGTATGGAAATCAATCCGTCAAACATCTTTTCAAGGAAGGGTAATTTTGATTTGTCAAGCGTATAGAACATCATGTATTGCGTTGCTTCGAAAAAATCGGCCAGTTCGTCATCGGGTATAGCCGCCGCGTCTGTATCGAAATCCTTGATGTACTCAGCGTTTACCAGTTTAGCCCGTTCCGCAGTCGATTTGCCATTTGTTGCAATCGTATCGGTTTTCGCAATAAATTCGTGTAGTCGCTGTGATGTCGTGACACTTGCAGAACCCATCGAACAACATCCGACCAGCAATAGCGCGGTAAAAATTTTTGGCCAACTTAAAATTTGCATAATTGCACCTTAATTGAGAAAGAGAAAGCAGCCTACATCTTTAAAATTGATTTATCCCGACTCTAGCGTTTGTCAGCAAACGTCCTAGTTAAATGGGGAAAACATTATTGAATGGCCACCTTCACGCTCAACGCTGCCTTGCTTGAGCAGTGAGTTCGCGCTTTCTAGTTCAGCTCTCGACAGCTGTGAATGTACGTATCCGACACGGTATCGATTTTCCGCGCTCCCCGAATGGCCCCACGCTTGAACAATCGCATATGCACCGGGGGCGTCTTGTCGTCCAAAGGTGCCGCTGAGGTAACTGTGCGCAAGCCAGGCCATGGCACTTTCTGACCCAGAGCGCGCCGCATCAAGACCGTGCTGTTCGGCGATGGTCATCAGGCTAGAACGTTCTTGTTCAGAACCAGTTCGAAGAATCGTCATAATCGAAGCAACAGTAGGAGCATTTTTAGAAATCAATAATTTCGCCGCAGTTGAACCTGCTTTTGCTGCTGGGATGAGTATATCTGTCGGCTTACGTAAGAGAGCCAATTGCAAAATGATTTTTCCGAACTGGCCGACATCAGGAGAGCACGATTTTTCATCGCTTTTTCGTGATATCGGAGGAAATCTGATCGGTTACGGCGGCGGAATCATGGCTAATCTCATTTTTAAGGCGTGGGGATGC
>NZ_WHJF01000269.1:0-1572 GCF_011682185.1 Massilia genomosp. 1 | reverse complement strand
AATGAGATTAGCCATGATTCCGCCGCCGTAACCGATCAGATTTCCTCCGATATCACGAAAAAGCGATGAAAAATCGTGCTCTCCTGATGTCGGCCAGTTCAGAAAAATCGTTTTGCAATTGGCTCAAGGGCCCACCCGATCGACTCTGACGAAACCTTCGGCTATTCAAGGTGCCAGTGGTGTTGACTACGAAACCCTAACGAATTCATTGGACTCATTTAATGCTACGAATGGCGTTACGTCGGTGATGAACTCGCCGCTATAGCGTCAGCATACCGGACTGCGGAGCGCCGCAAAGAGATTGATCAGTGCCCCGTGAAGATAGCAGTCCAAATTGTGACATTTAGTGATATTGCTATAGCCGGGCGAAACCTATCCCTTGAGCCAAAAGCTATGGTAGCATTTGTGGGCGGTTCGGACCAGGCTTAGGAATGCGAAATTTTTCACATATTAATATCCGATGCAATAATCATGAATTGTGAGAATAAAATGGCAAAAGTAGTTAGTTTCTTTAACAATAAAGGTGGCGTCGGAAAAACGACGACCTCGACTAACGTTGCAGCTGGGTTAGCTCAAAAGTTTGGGAAAAAAGTACTATATCTTGATCTTGATCCACAATGTAACTCAACATTGCTGATTACAGGGGAAGAAAAAGTAACGGATTGTTATTGGATTAATCCAGGTGCAACCCAGACAATTTTGAACGTAGTCGCCCCCTTACTTGAGGATGAGCCTACCATCGCATTTGATCAGGGAATGATAAATACCGGGCCGAATAGATTTGGCGTGCATGTATTGATGGGGCATCCCAAGTTGTCAGCCATTGAGGATCGGTTGGGCGATGCTTGGGTAAAGTTGGCAGGGGGCGAGATCGGTGCGCTTCGGAAAACAAATTGGTGTCACGCCTTAGTGTCAGAACTTCGCGATAGTTATGACTACATATTTATCGATTTAGGCCCAAGTCTTGGTTCTCTAAATAGATCTGCGCTGATCGCGTCTGACTTTTTTGTCACTCCCATGTCCATTGACATTTTTAGTATTATTGGATTGCGCAATATTTCTGATTGGCTGACTCAGTGGATAAAGAGGTATGAACGTGGAATTGAAAATTTGGTTCTAAACGACCAGGGTGAATTGCTTAACAAATACCCGGTCCGTCAAAGTTTACCAATACGAACTGGGTGCATTGGATATACAACTCAGTCGTATGCGACGCGAAAGAACAAGGATGGTGAAAGAAGGCCAACCCACGCATTTGAAAATATATTGAATCAGTTTAGCGATGAATTTTTTCTCAATCTAGGTGGGTTCGTCCCTAATACGGTGAGAGATTCAGTAATATTGGGCGAGATTCCTAATATGTTTAGCTTGGCACCGCTTGCGCAAAAAAACTCTACGCCGATTCGCGGCCTCAAGGCAAGCGATGGAATTTTCGGGGCACATTAGAGCCAATTGCAAAACGATTTTTCCGAACTGGCCGACATCAGGAGAGCACGATTTTTCATCGCTTTTTCGTGATATCGGAGGAAATCTGATCGTTTACGGCGGCGGAATCATGGCTAATCTCATTTT
>NZ_WHJF01000268.1:0-1576 GCF_011682185.1 Massilia genomosp. 1 | reverse complement strand
AATGAGATTAGCCATGATTCCGCCGCCGTAACCGATCAGATTTCCTCCGATATCACGAAAAAGCGATGAAAAATCGTGCTCTCCTGATGTCGGCCAGTTCGGAAAAATCGTTTTGCAATTGGCTCTACATTAAACAAGAAAATATTTCAAAAGAATTTCATCCTCACGAATCGTACTCTGCATCTTATATCCTGCCGAGAGCGCATACCAATGAAAACTGACTAACTTGACATTGAATATGTTAAAAATTAGCGAAGGCGACTTCACCGGACCATCATCATTACGCGTGGATTTTTTTGTCGTCGCCCAATATTTAATCTCTTTAGATAGCATTCTGAACCGCCAAGCGCCAACAATGCTTACCTCAAAGTCTTGGCGGGCATCAAGTGCAGCTTTTGCTCTAATCGCGAATATCCTATTCGGATAGCTTATTATCATTAATCCTTACCTCCAAACATTTTTTTACAGGTTAAGTATCCCACAACACACATGAAGTAAGTGCCGGCACGTTGTCCCATATTTCCACCAGTTGACGCGACGGCTTTGCACTGCTCAAGTGCATCTTCACAATTTCCTTTAGGAGGTAACGTTGGTTTTATAGGAGGAACTTCGACGTGGCATTGCAGAGGTTCCTGTTTCGGAGGCCAACTAATCCCCCCAGGGAAATCCTGCGGGGGAATTTGTCCGTCAGAAGACGTCCATGGGGGAGAGCCTGTTACTGGATGCGTCTGCTGCCACCACAGCGCCCCTGCAGCTCCAGCTACAAAAAGAGCCTCGCACCCACCTCCGGCACATACACCACCGATAACGAGCGGAACAATAGTACCGGTTGGGTCCGTGTATCTAACGGGATTTCCTAATGCATAACCGTAAGTATTAACGCCACCTTCTAACCCAATCGGATCGCTTTGAATATATCGACCGATTTGCGGATCATAATCTCTGAAGTAGTTGTAATGGAGATTGGTCTCACGTTCATAATATTGACCAGGAAAGCGCAGATTGTATGTGAAGTTTCCAAGAAGATCCGGATTTTCATTAGGCAGATCGTCGCCAAATGGATTTACCGCATTCCAGCGCCACATCATTTTGTTATCGCTGGGACGCGTAATCACCCGCGATGTTCCCAAGTGGTCAATATAGATGTAGTACGCATTCTCGACGACGTTTTCAGTACGCAATTTAACCAAGGCAACTGGAATACCTTCGATATAGACTATCTCCTGTATCGGAGTGCCGGCACTGTCGTACTCGCCGACCATTTGCCCGGTCTCGTTGTACACGAAGTAAGTTGAAGCGCCGGCCACACCCACCTTGATGGTCCTTTCTCCGATTCCGTTATAGCGGTGTTGAACTAGACCACCAGTGCCACTTGTCACGCTGTTCATGCGGCCGTTGTTGCCGTAGCCGAAGCGCAACGTGCCATCGCTGATGAGGTTGCCTGTAGCGTCGTACGTGTTGCGTTTGGCCGGTACCGGCCCGGAAGTCGACGTCAGCCGATTGCTGCCGGCATCAATGGTGTTGAGGTAGCTGTTCGGTCCGACAGTTAACTTTGTGCGGTTCCCGTTCGCGTCGT
>NZ_WHJF01000267.1:0-1581 GCF_011682185.1 Massilia genomosp. 1 | reverse complement strand
CCCCGCTCCCGGAAACGATGTCAAAAGTACAGCACAAGAACGAACCCTAAAAACCCCACTACAACGCTCAAGATCACGACATACTTTGTTCAAAAACACACCCGACAAGTAGTCTGACACAGGGGGCATGATTGACCAGGTGGGCAGTGGCATACGACGTATGTTCCAGACTCAGCGCGACCGGTTCTTTCCCTTGCCGGACTTTGTATTGGACGAAACAGAACAACGTCAGCCCCGAGTCGAAGTCATCATTTCGGGGCAAGTTCTGGATGCGAAATACACGCAGCTTCTGATGAAGCGCGCGGACCTGGATCTGCGCCAGGTACTGCTGTTGGACAGAGTGCAGAAGAAGCGCCCCTTGAGTGCCGACCAAGCCAAGCAATTGAGGGCAATGAAGTTGATCGAAGGACGTTCTCCCAACTACTTTGTTTCTGCCAAGGTAGCAGAGTGGACGGGGCAGAGGGCGAGCTACATCCGCAACAAAGGGTTGGATGACGACTACTACCGCAAGCTGGTCACAGACTATCTGAAGAAATACGGGCAGGCCACGCGCAAGGACATGGACGAGTTGCTCTTAGCTAAGCTTCCTGAGGTCCTGGATGACGCCCAAAAGGCTCACAAAATTCGCAATCTGCTGCAAGCCATGAGGCGCGACAATTTGATTCACCGTACAGGTCCTAAGATGTCGGCGGTTTGGCGCCTTGGGGTGGGCCCGGTTGCGGACCAAAGCTAAGACCCTTATCAAAGCACTGCTTAGCAATCATGAGCGACGTAAGTCTTTGATTTATATGTTTTCTTTGATCTTTTTTGAGCAAATATTTAGAGATGACTAAGTAATGAAACTTCACTTCGAGCCTAACCTCGACTACCAGCTTCAAGCTATCGAGGCCGTCTGCGACTTATTCCGTGGCCAGGAGATTTGCCGCACCGAATTCACTGTGACAATGAAAATGCCGGCCCAACAAATGACACTGGGCGTGGCGGAGACGGATCTCGGTGTGGGTAACCGGCTGACGTTGCTAGACGACCAGCTACTGCAAAATCTGCGCGACGTTCAACTGCGCGGTGGCCTGGCGCCATCCAACGTGTTGACCTCGGGCGACTTTACTGTCGAGATGGAAACCGGCACGGGCAAGACGTACGTCTACCTACGCACGATCTTTGAATTGAACAAGCGCTACGGCTTCACCAAGTTCGTCATCGTGGTGCCCTCAGTAGCCATTAAGGAAGGTGTCTACAAGTCGCTGCAGATCACTGAGGACCACTTCAAGGGCATTTATGCTGGCGTGCCAATTGACTTCTTCCTCTATGACTCTAACAAGCTGGGGCAGGTGCGTAACTTCACGACCAGCTCGACAATCCAGGTGATGGTAGTCACGGTTGGTGCAATCAACAAGAAGGACGTAAATAACCTCTACAAGGACAGCGAGAAGACCGGCGGCGAGAAGCCCATCGACCCCCCTGTGTCAAACTGTTGTGAGACAACTTCATAACTCTAATTAAGGAAGTTGGTACCCACATGGAATCGAATATGACACCAGCAGCAGGACGCATCCAAGACGATATCGATGGTTTTTCTGA
>NZ_WHJF01000266.1:0-1589 GCF_011682185.1 Massilia genomosp. 1 | reverse complement strand
CGTCAGAAAAACCATCGATATCGTCTTGGATGCGTCCTGCTGCTGGTGTCATATTCGATTCCATGTGGGTACCAACTTCCTTAATTAGAGTTATGAAGTTGTCTCACAACAGTTTGACACAGGGGGCCTGCTTCCGCGAGGGATGTAATCGTTGGGTAAGCCAGGCGTTTCTGGCCCTGCAGAGTTTTTTTTGACGCCGGGATGATTGAGGCGCTGTGTGGTCAGAAAACCGTAGGCGGCGATGCATAGTGTAGCGTGGTGATGAAATCCGCGCCAACCGCGTCCCTCGTAGTGTCCGAGTCCAAATTCCTGCTTGAGTTCCTGATAGTCTCGCTCGATACGCCAGCGCATTTTTGTCACAAACACGATTTGCTCAAGATTTGCATCGTCGGGCGCAGTGGAAAGGAAGTATTTCAGTGGTTCCGCGTCGCCCTCCGGCCATTCAATCAGCAGCCATTCCTCGGCCCGCATCTCGGTACCAAGATAGTCTCGATGAGCGGGGCGTATCCGTAGCGCGGCGAAGCGAGAGGAAAGTGCGGCATTAGAACCCTCCCGCCATGTAACCGGGCAGTAGGCTTGCGACGGCAGCGACAGCGCCAATGTTTTCACGGAAACGGGCTCGTTGCCGGCCTCGCGGCGCAGCCGCGTCGGTCGTATGCCGCGCCCACTCCATTGCTTCGGTGGCAGCGGCGCGGTTCCCGGCGCCCACACCGTGGTCGCCGGCCGGATGCCCACCGCATACAGCATGCCCAGTTCTGTGATGCCACTGCGAAATGCCGTCTCGTCACCGTAGCCGGCGTCGGCCAGCACCACGCCCGGCGGCGTACCCGATGCAAGCGCGCTGCGTAGTTGCTCAAGCGCGATTTCGGGCTTGGTCGCAAAGGCGATCCCTTCCGGCACGCCAGCCACGCCTCGGCGGACCGGATCGCTTGCCCAGTCCTTGGGAAGGTAAAGCTGATAGGCGATCGGTATGCTGCCCAGCTCGGTGGCCAATGATAAGCTGACGGCCACCTGGCAATTATCCTGCTTACCCAACTGCCCACAATATTGTCGCGCCACACCCACCGAATGCTTGCCTTTCTTTGGAAAACCGGTATCGTCGACGATCCAATAATGTCCGGTATCGGTAGCCAGCAGCGGTTTGACCTGGTCGCGCACCGATGCCAGGACGGCGTTGTCCGACCACGCCGATTTCGCCACGAAATGGTGAAGGGACTGGTGTTTGGCGCGTACTTGCATCGGCTTGATGTGCGCCGCCAGCGGTTCGACGCTCTTACGCGCGATCGGCAGCATCAGCCCTTGGCAGTAGTCTTTCAGACTTGTCCTGCGATCCATATGACCCAACGCGCTGCACAGCCGCTCAAGGTACATATCCAGCTCAGCCAAATTCGTCATTCCCGTATCCTGTTGTTATAGACAGTTCAACAGTATACGCGCATAATTGAATTTATGACACAGTAAGACTAGCCTGAATTTTGCACAAAAAGGGGCAAGAATGCCGTAAGTGATTGATAGAATGGGAGTTATCTAAAAACCTACCCTATCAGCACGAACACACCTTGCCCGACATGAATTCTACCCCAGAGCAG
>NZ_WHJF01000265.1:0-1594 GCF_011682185.1 Massilia genomosp. 1 | reverse complement strand
TAGTGACACTGTGCCAGAGCGTAGGGTTCATGGCAACCGAAGTTAACTATCACCTTTCGCCGAAGTAATAATTTACGTTTGACAGTAAACTATCAGCTGTAAGTTGAGCAGCACATCAAATTATGCAACTGTCAACTATTGCATTTTGTTAATTTTTATTGCCCGCAGACTGGCATCGCTCACTGCGGGGAAGGGACGGCCCTTTGTGAAGTAGCGCCTGCCGAAGCGGCCAGGCCCTGGGACGCGGCCCTCAACTTTGCCCAATAGCTAAGATTAACAATCTGCGCTACACTTGCCACCGCTTATTGCAATGCGGAATTAAATGGCTGGTAGCACCCCGTTTCCCGAAGTGAGAATGACCACGGCCCAGCTGCGCGCGGTCGCGCACCTTGCCACGCTCATACAGGCCGACGACACCTTGCTGCGCGAGATCCGGCGCATCGTGCCCGCCAAGGTCGCCGGCTTCAGCGAATGGCGCGGCCAACTTGATTCCGAAGTGTGGGTCCGTTTCCACTGGTATTTCGATGAGGTACGCGACGATTTTGTCGTGCCGGCGCAGGGCGTAAGCACAAACATCGTTCTTGTCACCCCTTTCAAACAAGATCTGTCCCGGCCCACGTTCTACCGCATGCTGATGCGCCGCCTTCGACGCCGGCTTGACTGGCAACCTTATGTGAAGCTCAACCTGGAGGCGCGGGACGTGCGCAACGATCCGCAGCTGCCGTCCATGCGTGCCGCGTTGCGTCCCATACCTATCGCCATGCGGCCCCTTCACCGGGATGGAACCGCGACTTGGGGCAGAAAGACCGCACGCGAGCTGGCCTGCCTCCCGCCAGCGGACCAGTTCGCGCAGATCGCCAAGCTTGCCAGGCAGAAGTTCTCCTTCGACCAGACCCTCGCCTACGCCCGCTGCAAGGAAGATGTCAACATCTACGTGCTTGAAGAAAATCACCGGCCGGCCTGGCGCCAGGTGTATGCAACGGAAGAACTAGCGATGCGCGATCCACGCCTGCACATGCAGCGCGGCGCCCATACCTGGCACGCCGCGCAATGGCACGCCGAAGATCCGGCGTTCTGGACCGCAGCTATCGAACAAGGCATCGAGCACGGTTGGCTGATGACGTCCGACGACGGCCTGGCCACGCTGGTCCTGTCACGCAAGGGTGAAGCTGTCACGGAAAGGGAGCTGCGCTTGATCGAGCCCAGTCTGGTTGAAATCGCCCGGTTCGCGCACAGCATGATGCGGCACCAGCTGCGGGCACCCGCCGCTGCCCAAGCCGCCGCGGGCGCGGTCCTGTCAGATATCGAGAGGACGATTCTGCTTCACATGCACGATGGCCTGCAGCGCAAGGAGATCGCCGACCGCATGAGGATGAGCCTGTCTGCATTGGACCGGCATATCAAGTCGTTCAAGGTCGAATTGAAAGCCAAGTCCAGCATCGATGCGATCAACAAGGCCAAGCTGCACGGCATGCTTCCCGTTACACGGTAATCAGGGGCGGTGGAGGTGCTCGCGCAGGAACCTGGCGTGCGAATACGGTTCGCGCTTGCGATAGTGGTCAGGCAGATCGAACATTGCCCAGTAGTAGTCTTC